>JAGQQC010000061.1 GCA_020426395.1 Planctomycetaceae bacterium | reverse complement strand
TTCGCGTGAACGCCCTCTCTGCCGGGCCGCTGAAAACACTCAGCTCCTCCGCGGTTGGGGAATTCGACATGATGCTCAAACTGTATACCGAGATGTCCCCCCTGCGACGGAACATCACGGCGGAGGAAGTTGGCAAATCGGGAATCTATCTGTTGAGTGACCTGGCAAGCGGAGTGACCGGTGAGAACCTGCACGTCGATTCGGGCTATCACATCATGGGAGCCCCACCCGCAGAGAAGCACTAAGAGATTGATCACACGAATTTGCATTCGAGGGTGGCACTGCTGGCTCGCCCAGCAGTGAGGATCACGCAAGGGATTTTCGAGTGCTTCGCCACCACATTATCTCCACGATCCCTCACAAAACATGAGTCGCTTCCTTCATAGCAAATACGAAATTAAATCGGTTGGGAAGTGTTCGATTGGGACATCTGCAATCACACTGCTGGGCAAGCCAGCAGTGCCAGCCAGGATAAGGGCAGACCGTGTCTGACCTACAGTACGGATCAATCGCCATGACGAACGAGACGAAACCGCCTAAACGGATTGGTGTTGCGATCGTCGAACACGAGGGTTTGTATCTCGTCGGGGTGCGGCTACCGACGCAGACGTTAGCGGGGAAAGCGGAATTTCCCGGGGGGAAATGTTTTCCGGAAGAATCGTCGGAAGAATGTGCTGTTCGAGAGTGCCTGGAAGAAACGGGGCTCAAGGTCGTCGCGCGGCAGATGCTTTATCAAATCGAACATCGTTATTCGCATGATGTGGTGGATTTGCAATTCTGGTTGTGTGAACTGGCGGATGATCAACCGGAACCCCACACTCCTTTCTCCTGGCGTTCGCGTGACGAACTGGGCAAGCTCGATTTTCCGGAGGCCAATGCGCCTGTCATCAAGTTATTGCTCGAAAGGGAGTCGGCCTGATGCGAGCGTTAGTCTTGAAGTCGGGGAAACTATCCTACGAGTTAAACTATGCCTCCGCGCCTCCAGTGCCTCCTTCGAAGTCCCCCTTAATCCCGGTTCGTGTACTTCAAGCAGGTATCTGTGAAACCGATCTGCAACTGGTCGCGGGTTATATGAACTACGAGGGTGTCCTCGGTCACGAATTCTGCGGCATCGCGACGGAAGGAAAATACACCGGACAACGGGTTGTCGGCGAGATCAATTGCGGTTGTGACGACTGCGAATACTGCCAGCGACAACTGGGGCGGCATTGTCCGCATCGAACAGTGATCGGGATTCTGCAACATGACGGAGCCTTTGCCGATCAGCTTTATGTACCGGAAGAGAACCTCTGCCCGCTTCCCGATTCCGTCTCCACAGAAGAAGCCGTTTTTGTGGAACCGCTAGCGGCGGCTTTTGAAATTCTGGAACAGGTTTCGTTTCGCTCAGGAGACCGTATCGCCATTCTCGGAGATGGTCGGTTGGGAAATTTGTGTGCGCAGGTGTTGCATCAGCAAGCGGGAGAGGTGATTGTCCTGGGACGACATCAGAACAAACTGAATCGATTGAAGAACTTTGGTATCGAGACCGCCTTTGCGGAAGACGTTCCCGCCGAGCGGCAGTTCGACTTCGTCGTAGATTGCACCGGGTCGCCGAGCGGGATGGAATCGGCGCTCAGTTATGTTCGCCCCAGAGGAACAATTATTCTGAAAACCACCGTCGCTGGGACGCAGAAACTCAGCCTCGCTCCCTTTGTGATTGATGAGTTAACGCTCGTCGGCTCCCGTTGTGGTCTCTTCGCCCCGGCAATCAAGGCTCTGGCGGAAAAACGAATTGAGGTGACTTCCTTGATCGACTCCCGCTATCCGCTGGAAGAAGGGCTCGCGGCTTTCGATCGCGCCCGTTCCCCCGGGGTTATGAAAGTGCTCCTTGATATAGGAAATGAATGAAGAGCGCTTCTCTTTTAAGAGAACGATTTTTAAGGGTTGATATCGCCCTGTGAACATGCGAGCATGTGCTATTTCGTATACAGCGGGACCCGTTCGAAATTCCTCGCATGTATCAGACTCGCTTCGTAGAACTACGTGAGACCGGTATTCATCTGTGTTTGCTTCAATCTTCGGATTTCTGATTCTGGGTGCCATTCTGCTGTACCCGGCCTGGCTCGTCTTCATGGCCGTCATGGGAGTGATCATGGCGAGCGTGACGCGCGGAGATCGTTCGCTCGAGTGGATGGAAGAAGACATTCGCCAGTCAGTCAAAGAAGGAGCCGTTCAACGAACACAAGCGGAATACATCATCTCCCATCTGTATCTCGCATTAATTCTGCTCGGGATCTTTTTTTTCTATCTGTCGGTTCCTTTTCTGTTGCTGTTTCCCGTTTTGCTGTTATTCGTTTCTCTGGGAGCCATCGCCTCGGGGGGAGGAGGATTCCGGGGAGGGATCTTTATTCTTCTTTTCTGTGGAACGATGTTGTGGTCGATTATTCGTGGATTATTTACGTTCGGAGGAGGAGGGCCCCCCGGCATTCGTATCCGCCGGAAGGAAGAGCCGAAACTGTATCGGATGACCGATGCGGTCGCCGCCCGAGTCGACACTGATCCTATTGATCGAATTTATCTTGCACCGGGAGCGGAGATCTGCGTCTTCCAGACTGGGCGTGGTCCCTTCGGAATTCTGGGGGTAAAAGATCGTGCTCTTGTGATTGGCATGTGCAGTCTGCACACGCTGACGATTCTGGAGTTCCAGGCGATCCTCGCTCACGAATACGCCCACTTCGGACATGGCGATACCAAAATCAGTCGCCTGATTCACCAGGTCATGTTGTCCATGGCTCAAACGTTGGAGACCATGGCCCAAACAGGGGGTTGGTTGAGATTAATTAACCCGATTTACTGGTTTTTATTCCTATATTTTAAGACTTTTTCCCTGATGACCGCCGGCTATTCCCGCTCTCAGGAGTACCTCGCGGATCGGATGGCGATTGCGATTTACGGGTCAAATACCTTCAAGAAAGCCCTGATCAAGGTTGCCACTGAGGCAACCGTCATGGAAGAATGTTTAATGCAACGTGAGTTCGACGCCATTGCCGAAATGAACTTCAAAAAGACGAATGCGTATGAAGAGAACCGGCACTTTATGGCAACTCACCTGGATGGACGCCGGGTCAAAAAGCTGTATAAACGGATCGTCAATGAACCGGGATCGATCTTTTCGTCGCATCCCACCATCCGGGAGCGTGTTAACGCAACCAAAGGTATCAACGAGGTTACCGATTCCACCCGCAAGCCAGCTGTTGCCTTAATCAGGAATCTTCGGGCAACAGAAATTTCCCTTTCCAAATATCTCCGCAAGAATTTTCGCCGCCTGGTGAAACATCTCATCGATATGTACGAAGCCAATCAGTATTGATGTCAAACCAACGACTCGTTCTTACTGTTCTTATGAAAGCACACATCACGACCTCCACGACAAAAGAAGCAGCCCAATGATCAAATCGATCCGTTATAACAAACTGTCTCTGGAATTCGGTTCTTTCCGTCTTCGCTTTCTCAGCCTGTGCATCGCATTCTGTTTAAGTGTGACCGACTCCTTTGGTGAAGACAAAACGCCTACTGAGAATCTGGCCAAAGGGAAATTGACGGATGTGCTTGCACCGCCGAAAAACCCGGGGGACGCCAGCAATAATTCGACCGGAACGGACATCGACATTCCTGTCGGGGACTGGACCGTTCGATTTCTGGAAAAGAACCCGTCTCCCAAGCCAAGTTTGCTTTCTTCCAAGTCGGGACTGAAAATCTTAACCGATTTGAAGATCACTGGCGGTGGAATCGGTAACCCGCATCTGCTCGGAGAATTTAACGCGGAATCCTCCTGGTACGTCCAGGATGGTTACTTGCTGCCGGTAGATAAACAAGATTCCGCCTTACGAATCGGCCGGGTAGAAGACTTCGAGCTCCAGGGAATCTGGAATGTTGAAGGACGGGGCGGTTGGTTTATCCTGTTAGGTTTCGAGGGAGGTCATGGTTACGTGCTTGAGAACACGACTTTCATTTCCAGCGGTAGTCCCTGGCATATGACCGAGCTGCGCGGAAACCGGGGAATTCAGGACAGTTTCCACGAGGTTTCCCGTTACGAATGGAAAGGGGACCAAAAAGTTCGGCTCTCCGTAGAAGATAAAAAATTGAACCTGAAAGTGGGCGATCAGAATTTACTTGAAGATGTGATGCTGGATAACTATGGTCCAGGTGAATTAATTGTGGGAACCTTCAGGGGAAGATATGCTCCGAAACCCCTGAAGATTCGCTCTCTGCGAATTCGCTCACTAAAGTCGAGCCCCAAACCCGCTGAAGAGTCAAACTGAACCTTATTTTACAGGTTCTAGAACAACCACAACTGGGTTTAAGGATAGATTTTATAATAACCCATTCTGATTTCCCCTTTTCCAGAGCGAGCAGATCCACTTCTCGTCGAACCCCCTCACTCGAAAAGATATACCGGTGCAAGTAACGTCAACCAGTCCGGTCGAACTGCTTAAACAACTGATTGCCATCCCGTCCGTGAATCCAATGGGACAATCTGTCTCGGGGGATATCTATTACGAAACGGCGCTCACAAGTTGGCTGGTGAATCTCTTTGAAGAACAAATCATCCCGTACCGGGTCCAGGAAGTTTCCCCAGGTCGTGCCAACGTCATTGCCCTCTGCCGAGCTCCAGGGGCAACGAAAACGATTCTTCTCGACGCCCATCAGGACACGGTTCCGGTTGAAGGGATGACGATTCCTCCCTTTGAGCCAACCGAAAAAGAGGGTCGCATTTATGGACGTGGTGCGTGCGATGTAAAAGGAGGCATGGCCGCCATGCTCTCTGCCTTCCTTCGTTTATGTAAAGCAGATAATCCTCCAGCGAATCATGTGCTGCTTTCCTTGTCCTGTGATGAAGAAGCGACGCTTGGAGGCATCCAGTCTCTGGCCGATGACTGGTTAAAAACGGCCACTCATCCTGTCGATGTTGATCCTTTACTCTATCAACGTCCAGATATCGCCATTATTGCCGAACCGACCGAACTGGATGTCATCAACGCGCACAAGGGGGTGGTTCGCTGGAAAATCGTGACCAGCGGACGTGCCTGCCATTCTTCGGTCCCCGACCAGGGAACGAACGCGATCTATCGCATGGGTCAGGTGCTACGGGTGCTGGAAGACTATGCTCAACTATTACCGACAATTGCAGAGGCCCATCCGAGACTGGGGCCCGCAACGATCAGTGTCGGCGTTATCAAAGGAGGAGCTTCTGTAAATATCGTCGCCGATCATTGTGAAATTGAAATTGATCGACGACTGATTCCTGGAGAGGAAGGAGATGCTGCACGTCAAAACCTGTTTGAGTATCTGAATTCCCAACTCGATTTTGAAATTGAATTCACCGAGCCCTGGGTCAACGTTCCGCCGCTCGCTGATGCTGATAATGGTCAGCTCTGCTCAAACTTACTTAAAACAATTGAACCGATCGCCGGGTCACACAACGAGATCGCGGTTCCCTTTGGAACACACGCCTCTCCCATCGCCGCGGCGGGAGTTCCCTCCGTCGTGTTTGGCCCCGGGTCCATAGCGCAAGCACATACAAAAGATGAATGGATCGAAATCGAGCAACTCGAACAAGCCACCGAAATTTATTATCAGTTCTGTCTACAAAGCCATGCTTGATCCTATTTTGTAATATCTCATTTTCGAGATCGTACTTTCTCATACAGTAGATTGCTAATCGGTTAAACAGGCTTATTTTTCAATCTCAACTTGTAGTTCTTTGCATTCTCCGTAACAATTCAGACGAAGAATTGCAGACCGGCGACGGGTAGTGCCCCCGTTAGAAATCTTCCCTCTGATGATCCGCTCGCCCGTTTCTTATCCGAGAGAGCGTCTCCGATGTTTTTTCGGCAGCGATGGTGACCACAGGATGAAGGTAGGTTATGGAGTTACTGCACCAAATTATTGACGATGAACTATTCCTGCTCGATCTGGAAGCACGCGATATCCAGAGTGTGCTGGAACAGACCGTCGATTATGTCGTATCGCACGACTACGTCGACGAGAATCATCGGACAGCGTTACTCGAAAGCCTGATGGAGCGGGAACGTGTCCGCTCGACCGCCATCGGACATGCCGTTGCCGTACCACATGCGTATCTGGCAGGCGTCGGGCGTCCGATGGTCGTCTTTGTCCGATTGAAACATTCGCTTAACCTCGGTGCCCCCGACCGTATTCCAACTCGGTTTGTCTGTGTTCTTCTTGGCCCCCCCGAAGCAGTTCAGGAACATCTTGATACGCTGACGTTAATCGCTCAGTTGATGTCGGACGATGAATTTCGGTACGAAGCCGGGGCCGCGATAAACGACAAGCAACTGGCGGAAGCTTTTCAGAACTTCGTCTTTCGAACTTCACCCGAAGCCCACGCCCAGGCCAAGATCCCGGAAGGGCTCCATTACTCCGGACAGTTCCTCGGAGGAATCATCCATGATGTCCAGCGACGCGTGCCTCATTACTTGAGTGACTTCACCGACGGCATGAACACCAAGACGATTGCTTCTTCCGTGTTTCTGTTTTTTGCCTGCCTGGCTCCAGCAATCACGTTCGGCGGGATTATGGGAGAACAGACGGGCGGCAGTATCGGTGCTGTCGAGATGCTGGTCGCAACGGCAGTTTGTGGATTGCTGTATGCGCTGATCGGAGGCCAGCCGATGACGATTCTCGGCGGGATCGGCCCGATGCTCGTCTTCACCAAAATTCTCTACGACCTCTGCGAAAGCTTTGGAGCCCCGTTTCTCTCCGCTTATGCCTGGGTCGGGTTCTGGACCGCAGGATTTCTGATTCTATTCGCCGTCACTGAAGCGAGTTGCCTGATGAGGTTCTTCACCCGCTTTACGGATGAAATTTTTGCTGCGTTGATGTCGTTGATCTTTATTTACGAATCGGTCCGTAACCTGTATGCGATTTTCACGGAAGGATTTGAAGACAGCGGGCAATCACACGATACCTCGTTTCTTTCACTGCTGCTCGCACTGGGGACTTTTTATATCGCCATGTCCCTGATGCGGATTCGCAGAAGTCGCTACCTGGTTCCCTTCATCCGGGAGTTCCTTGCCGACTTCGGACCGGCCATTGCGCTCGGCATGATGATCTGGCTGGCCTGGATGTGGAGTGGAGAGGTGGAACTCGACAAATTAAACGCTCCCGCCGGCTTCAATACCACCTCCGGAAGACCTTGGTTGGTTGACCCGTTTGAGACCCCTGTCTGGCTCCGCTGGGCCGCCGCCGGACCGGCGTTACTGGCGGCTCTCTTGATCGCGCTTTCGCAAAATATCACCTCGCGATTGCTCAACAGCCCTGATCTAAAAATGAAAAAAGGGTCAGCCTACCATTTTGATCTGCTATTGATCGGCGTCATGGTCGGCGGTTGTTCGCTGTTTGGTCTCCCCTGGCTGGTGGCTGCGACGGTCCGCTCGCTCGCCCACGTCCGCGCCCTGGCAACGAACGAAGAAGTCGTCACCGCCAATGGGGAACGGAAAGATCAAGTGATTCACGTCAACGAAAACCGGGTTACCGGGTTGATCATTCACGTCTTGATCGGCTTCTCTGTTCTGCTACTCCCTTATCTACAAATCACACCGCTCTCGGTTTTGTATGGACTGTTTCTGTATATGGGGGTTGTCTCGTTGATGGGGAACCAGTTTTTTGAACGATTGACACTCCTGGTGATGGATTCCAACCTCTACCCGCAAACCCACTACATGCGACGCGTTCCACCGAAAACCATTCATCGTTTCACGATTATTCAGTTGGCTTGTCTGACAGTCCTCTGTCTCGTCAATTTGAGCGACAAACAATACTTGAAGATTCTGTTTCCGCTCTTCATCGCTTTCCTGGTCCCGGTCCGCATTCTGCTCAACAAAATCTTCCAAACCGAGCATCTATTAGCTTTAGACGCCGATGAAGAACCGAAAGAAGAAGAGATGCAGTGGGCAGGGTGATGGGATGAAGTTACATCAATTTCCCATTTTTCGAAGAACTCATATCGTTTTCATCCTGTTGGTGATCTTGATCTGCTGGGGAGTGTATCGATTTTCCATCGGGAGCCAGACGGCTCTAACAATTCATGTCATTTCAGCACAGGATTACTCCGATCACACACATTTAAGTTTCTCCTGGTATGTCGAAGAAGGATACGTCGGCTACCTACTGATCGAAGATGAAAAATATGGAATGATTGAACGCACTCCCCTAAAGCATGTCCCTGTTAAATTTTCCTTCTGGCACTTAATTGAAGGAAAACCCGGTCCAAATATAATACAAACCATGCCTATCGTACCAAATTCCAAGGTGAACTGGTCTTATTCCCAGGATGAACGGATCCATGTTGCTGAAGGAGAAATGGAACTGATCAAAACGTATCAAGTTCCATCAAATCAAGGTGATTTTCATCAACAGAAAGTTTATTTCTCAGTCGAGAAAGCAAAATGAGTTGGCCGACAATCAATCGCCATGTTTTTTTCGCAACCGGGGTGATGTCCGCATGATGTATTGATTGCGTTCAAACTCCACGAACCAGTCGGCAATCACGTCTCGAATCAAGTTTTCCTCTGGCGCCACTAATCCAGTCGGGCAGGCGGCTCCGGTCATATCGCTGATCATCTGCCGGTATTTGGAGATAGTGCGATCGCCGTATCGTCCGCAGGGTTGATCATCTTCATTCAGAAAGAGAACCGCCGGCACGCGCTCCCCTCCACAGACGGACATTTCCCCGGCAAAATCCGGATGGTCGTCGCGATCAAAGAATAGCAATTTTATATTTGGGTTCAATTCCGCAAATTTCGCAAAAATGGGACACTGGTTCACACAATCACCGCACCAGGCCCCTGCGAGAACCAGCACTTTCATTTCGCGCACAAAACTTCGCAGCAATTCCTGCTGTGTCTCGGATAACGTAACGAGCTCATAAAACCGGACCCAACGTTGACGTTGTTCAGGCGTGGCATATTGATTGAGAAAACTGGTGTAGTCGAGTCCCTGTGAGACGAGTTCGGTATAGTTCAAATTGATTTTGCTTTCCATTCTTGAAGTTCTTCCGCATGCCGATAAATCTTCTGCAAGGCGACGAGAATTTCATTAATCGCTTCAGCAGATTCCAGCAAGACGGGATGATGTAACCCGACAATTTGTTGATCGGCTAAATCCGCGTTTGGTAGTGCCGACAGGCTGCGGTAACGTCGAGAGGCATGATGTAGCGCCGTAAAACCAGGATCGAACGCGATTCCTTCGGACCGTATCGCTTCGCAGTACAGCTCCCGCGACAGGCCGTTCCATTGAGCGACGTCATACCGAAACCCCACTTTATAATAACCGGGGGAGAGCGAATGGGAGCCGCGTTCCTTTAGCGAAGTTTGACCATTCTGCTTTAGTAAAGAAAGCCCGAGAAGATTTTCCTGTGCGATTAAAGAGTGTAGCAACTCAACGGATTGAAGACGATGCCCATGATCTTCCCGCAAAGATTCCCACTGCGGAATCAACACGGCAGCCTGCAATTCCGACAGGGGATACGCAAGGTTTCCCCGTTCCTGATATAGTTTGATACGTTGCGCGATTGTGGCGTTATTCGTCAGGACGGCACCACCTCTGCCGGCAGTCGTTAATTTACTTCCGCCAAAACTGATGATTCCCACATCCCCCCATAGGGCAAGGGGACGATTATTGTAGCTGGCTCCCTGACATTGGCAGGCATCTTCAATCAGACAGATTTGATGCGCATCGGCAATCGCACGGGCCTGCACGACATCAACGACTCCTCCGTGCAGATGCGATATCAAAATCGCTTTCGTTTTGTTGCTGATCGCCGCTTCAATCTGGCTCACATCCATCTGAAAATCATCCGGACGTAAATCGACTAAAACCGGAGTGGCTCCCAGCAACGTGATGTTCTGAAAGTTGGCGCGAAAGTCATACGCTGCCATGATGACTTCATCACCCGGTTCGACCTTCGCTCCCCGTAACGCCAATTCCAAAGCCGAGCTTCCACTGGAGCAGAGAGTCACAAACTCCGCTTCGTAAAAATCACGGAGCAATTTTTCCAGGCGGGGAATCTGTCGACCGTGATATCGTCCCCAGTCTCCTGTCTGCCAACATTCCATCAAGGAAGATTGAATCTCTTCGCGCAGCAACGGCCAGCTCGGCGGACCGGTCGTGCGAACAGGGAGTCCTCCCAGTAATGCGGGACGTTCTGAAAGTGGAGATGGAGATTCGGACATTGGACAGACCGGGAGAGAACTTCGCCTTAAGTATCGTTACATCAGTAAGTTAGAAACAGACGCCACTTATAAAATCATTCGTGTCTCTACGTTGTTTCTTTGAAAATCAGAACTCGGCGAGTGGACTTTGCTGACGTTATTCTTACCATGATTAGAATAAAGACCTCACTCCTTATGTAACACCTCCAGATAACAATAAGTTAGACAGGTACGAATGACAATGACGGAAAAAATTCGTTTCATTATGGTGGGTGGGTTTCTGGGTGCGGGCAAGACAACCACGATGGCACGACTTGCCCGCCAGTATCAGGCTCAAGGATTGAATGTCGGCATCGTGACCAACGACCAGGCCGCCGGTCTGGTCGATACAGAATCACTCCGTTCGCAGGGGTTCCATGTCGGCGAAGTGGCCGGTGCCTGTTTCTGTTGCCAGTTCGACAACTTGATTGAAACGGTCCGGAACCTGAGCAAAGAGGATCGTCCCGATGTCCTGCTTGCCGAACCTGTTGGAAGCTGTACTGATCTCGTCGCCACTGTCGTGCAACCGATCAAACAATTGCTCGGCGCGGAATTCGAAATTGCCCCGTACTCGGTCATCTTGAAACCCAGTCATGGTAAGAAAATCCTCAACAACGAACAGAAAGCGGGTTTCTCCCCCAAGGCGGCCTACATTCTGAAAAAACAACTGGAGGAAGCCGACGCGATTCTGATCAACCGCATTGATGAACTTGCCAACAATGAAATCGAAGAAATCGCGGAACTCATTCGCAAGCATTGTCCCGAGGTTCCCGTCCTGCGTATCTCCGCCAAAACGGGGGCTGGATTCGAAGGCCTGTTTGAACTGCTCTCACAACAAGGTGATTTCGGTCGCCGCTTGCTCGACATCGATTACGACATCTACGCGGAAGGAGAAGCCGAACTCGGTTGGCTCAACAGTTCGGCACACATATCCACAGAAACTCCTTTTGATCTCGACGACCTGCTGCTCGATATTGTGAAGAACCTGAAAGTCCGCATCAATGAATCCGGTTTCGAAGCAGCCCACCTCAAAACGATCGGCCTCTGGGAAGGTTTCTTTGGTGTCGCCAATCTGATCAGTAACGACAGCGAAGCTGAACTTTCACTTCCTTCTAACTGTGAAGTAAAAGCGGTCGATTTGATCGTCAATGCCCGCGTCGCTTGCGATCCGGTGATTCTCGAAGCCGAAGCGAAACTGGCTGTCGAAGAAGAATGCGCCAAACGAAAAATTGCTGTTAGCTTCCGCAGCTCCCAAAGCTTCCGCCCCGGTCGCCCCGTCCCCACCCACCGTATGACGGAATCGGTTTGAACTTGGCATCAAAACATGAGTTTCATTTATCAATTACGCCATTTAGTCGCATGGTTTTCTCTTGTCATTCTGACAATACCGATGTCCCGCGCGGACTCGGAAATTTCTCTGCCATTTCTGGAACCCGCCGACCTGATCGAGGCCGAGGGTGTTGAACTACGAGTACAACCCGTCGAACAGGGGGCTGTTCTACACGATAAACTGCCTGCCTCCAGCGTCAACTTAACCCCACAGGCGACCTATCAGCAAGCAGACGGAACTGTTCAGGTCTGGTATTTACGTGTCGATTATGCCGACGTCGAATACATGGATAAACTCGTATTCTGCCTGGGTGAAATTCGTGATGGAAAATGGACGCTTCCGGAACTTAGCTCAGAACCACCTGCCTGGGGTGGGGTGAATAATATCGTTCTAAGACGTTCTCCGATTCCTTCCACTTGGGGAGGCATGACGGCGCTCCAGGTTGTTCCCGACGAAAACGGCTTCCAAATGCTCTACTGGGATCAGCCCGGCCCCGATGCCAAAGCGGGAGCGATACGGGCCTTCTCCTCAGATGGAAGAGATTGGAAAAAACTTCCGGGAACGGTCTTCACCGATTACAACGACTGCTTCACCCTGCGACGGGAGAGAGACACTGATTATCTCTATCAACAGGCACTCGTTCCCTGGCCTAACAAACCTTATCCCGACAGCCTCTACGCTTATAAACGAGTCATTGTCCTGCGAACTTCGACAGACAAACTGGCAACGTGGACACCGCTGGATATTAACCGGCCTATTCTCGAACCGGACGATGAGGATGAACCCACCACCGAATTTTACAGCCTGACGACCTTTCGATATGGACGAGGATATGCGGGCTTGCTCTGGAAGTATTACGCCGACCCCAACCGTCCACGCAAGCACAGCGCCCTTTTCAAATACGAATTGGTCGTCAGTCGCGATGGAATCGAGTGGCTACGTCCTTTCCGGAATGTGGACCTGCGTTTTTATTCTTTCGCTGAGCCATTTTATCAACAGGGGAAAATGTGGTTCGTCACACAAGGAGCCCATCATTCCGAGCAAGAAGGATATACGCTCCTGAAAGGCTGGAAACAGAACCGGATGATTGCGGTCGAAGGAGCAGGAAGCTTCCGCACTCGAACTTTTGAGCATTCTCCTGAATCAATTGAACTCGACGTCGAAACCTCCACCGGTTGGATCAAAGTCATTCCCTGCAATCAAGCCGGCTTTCCTGTGCCAGGGCTGGATCCAATCACGATCAAAAACAAGAATGGATTTCATCGACTCTCTTGGGACACGGACAAGTTACCTGACGCGCTCTCATTAAAAATTATGCTGAGTGCTGAGACAAAAGTTTATGGCATCAAAATAAAACAGACCTCTGCCGAATAACTTCTCCTCAGAAAACAACCTCATGAAACAGATCATCCTCCTCACCTGTGTTGGCTGGCTCTCCATCTTCCCCGTCTATGCCCAGGGGACAAATCTCGTTCCGCAGGATGAAATTGTCCCCGTCCCCACAATTGCCGATCTCTGGAAAGAACCGACGATTGAGGTCGGTTTGCAGAAACAGTTGTTCGTGGATGATTATCTGATCTCCCACAAACAAAACATCGAGCGCGATCTCAACCAGGCAACTAAAGAGAACAACGGCGAACCTTTGCTGGTACGCGATCAACCATGGGAGCAGGCGAATCTTTTTCAGGTGAACTCGGTTCATTTCCTTGATGGCAAATTCGTCATGCACTACGGTTACACCGGCCCGGTCGATTATTGTTGCCGGGCGGAATCGACCGATGGCCTGCACTGGACCAAAATCCGGCTGGGCCTGAAAAAGTTTGAGGGGAGCACCGAAAACAATCTACTCGATTATCAAGGTTGTGGTTTTTTTCTGGACCCGCATGAAACCGACCCCGCACACCGATTCAAATCTACTTTCCGTCCACTCGAATCGAGCGGATTACCGCACGCCATTTGTCTGGGATACTCGGAAGATGGCCTGCACTGGCATGATTACAACGATGGACAACCCGTCACCGGCCGCGCCAGTGATACACTCAATCAAGTCGCCTGGGATGAACGGGCCCAGCTCTATCGCCTGTTCACCCGGACTGACTTCGGTTCCGGGGGAGGTCCCACCGAACTGCGTGGCGCTCGTGAGATGATCAATCCCGACATCAAAGCGGACCCCACGAATTGGACGACCGTTAATGAATGGATTTTTGATCGCGAAGGACTCGAAGAAGGGAAACGTCGCCAGATTCACACCGTTAATTTCTGGCAGCATGCAGGGATCGACTTCGGCCTGTTTGTTGTGATGGAATGGCCCGCGTTCAATATCCCGCAAGCCCCTGTCGGGAATGACATCCGTCGACACGAACGAGACGTCTGGAATTTGTACCTCGCCACCCGCCGCGGTGGCCATGAGTCCCCCTGGGATTTATCCTGGGTCTACGCCGCCAAACCACTCATCCCGCGTGGTGAAGACGGAACCTTTGACAAAGACCTGATTCACCCCGCCTGCACTGTCGTCACGAAGGATGATAAGCATTGGCTCTATTACACCGGTTGGCCGAACGGTCATATGCGCCACCCCTATAAACCGGCGATCGGCTTAGCGACTTTTCCGCTGGATCGGTTTGTTTATCTCGATTCCTGGAAACGACACGCACCGGGCTGGATCATCACCAAACCGTTCGAACTTACGGGGAATCAACTTGAACTCAACGCAAACGCCTCCCACGGTTCGCTCTCGGTCGAATTACTTGATGCCGAAGGAAAACCCATTCCCGGTTTCACAGCAACAGAAGTCATCCCTCTAAAATCGCAGGATGGCTTTCGATTAAGACCACGCTGGAAGAACATCCGTGATCTGAGTGAATTAAAGGGCCAAACGATCCGTCTCAAAATCACTCTGGATCAAGCCGAACTTTACGCGTTACAGGTAGTCGCCCAATAAAAAAGCACCCCGTTTCGATTGGAAACGGGGTGCTTTTATGTCTGTCTGCAAACGCGGGTTAATCGAACTCGGGGCGACGGCGGCCCAGTTGATCTTTGAGGCGATTGACGATACTGGAATGCATCTGACTGACGCGGGATTCGGACAGACCCAGGGTGCTGCCGATCTCTTTCATGGTCAGTTCTTCGTAGTAATAGAGGATGATAATCAACCGCTCGTTACGGTTAAGTCCTTTAGTCACCAGTCGCATGACATCTCGTTTCTGAATGCCAAGCGTGGGGTCTTCCCCTTTGATGTCTTCGAGAATATCGACTTCGCGGACATCTTTATAGCTGTCAGTCTCATACCATTTCTTGTTGAGGCTGACGAGATTTACCGCGTTGGCTTCTGATTTGAGCTTGTCGAACTCTTCGACGGAAAGCTCCATTTTAGCGGCGATCTCAACATCTGATGGAGGTCGACCCAGTTCTGCTTCGGCCTGTTTACGGGCCGCTTCCAGCTTGCTCGCTTTACTACGTACCAGACGGGGAACCCAGTCCATCGTACGGAGTTCATCAAGCATCGCCCCACGAATACGGGGGACGCAATAAGTTTCGAACTTGACCCCTCGTTCGAGGTCAAATGCATCGATCGCGTCCATCAGTCCGAAAACGCCCGCCGAAATCAGGTCGTTGAGGTCGACCCCTTCCGGC
>JAGQQC010000619.1 GCA_020426395.1 Planctomycetaceae bacterium | reverse complement strand
GGACCGGTTCGCCACGGTCCTGGCCGATCCGCCGTGGCGTTTCACCAACCGCACTGGCAAGGTGGCGCCCGAACACAAGCGGCTGGCGCGCTATCCGACGATGACGCTGGGCGAGATCCGCGCGCTGCCGGTGGCGGCGCACCTGGAAGAAAGGGCGCATTGCTATCTCTGGGTGCCCAACGCACTGCTGCCCGAAGGGTTGCAGGTGCTGCAATCCTGGGGGTTCGAATACAAGTCCAACATCGTCTGGCACACGATGCGCAAGGATGGCGGCAGCGACGGGCTCGGCGTCGGTTTCTACTTCCGCAACGTGACCGAGATCCTGCTGTTCGGCACGCGCGGGCGCAACGCCCGCACCCTGGCGCCGGGGCGGCGGCAGGTGAACATGGTGCAGACGCGCAAGCGCGAGCATTCGCGCAAGCCCGACGAACAGTACGACCTGATCGAAAGCTGCTCGTGGGGGCCGTATCTGGAACTGTTCGGCCGTGGCGTGCGCGAGGGCTGGACGGTCTGGGGCAACCAGGCCGATGCCGATTACAAGCCCGACTGGAAGACCTACAGCTACAATTCCGGCGTCGCCGCCGAATAGCGGAACCCCGTCCCGGCTGGCGCGTTGAGCGGCGACAGCACAGGAGACGACCGATGAAGAACATCTACGACGCGATCAAGGCCGATCACGACAGACATCGCGAATTGCTGTCCCGGATCGGGGACACGAGCGGCGACTCCACCGCCCGCAACGCGGCGTGGCGCGACTTCTACTGCGACGTCAAAAGCCATGCCGCCGCCGAAGAGGAAACCTTCTATTCGCATCTGATATCCGAGACCTGGGGCCAGGATGCGGCACGCCATTCGGTGCACGAACACCAGCAGATCGACGATCTGCTGGAGGAACTCAACGGCATGGACATGGCCAACGGCGCCTGGAAACAGAAATTCAAGTCGCTGCGCCACGACTATGAACACCACATCGACGAAGAGGAAAACGAGGTCTTCGCCCGCGCCCGCCAGGTGATCCCGGAGGGCGAGATCGCGGGTTACGGCAAGCGCTTCGAGGAGCGCAAGAGCGCGGAACGCAAGCTGGTGGCCAAGAAGCGCGAAGACAGTCTCGAGGACTGATCCTCCTACGCCTTTCCGCTGAACAGGTCCGGCGCCGGCGGCTGCGCCGGCACGTCATCGCCCAGAAGGCGTGCCGGCAATCCGATCAGCAGCAGCGGACAGGGGTTGCCGACGCCGCGCGCGACGCGATCGGCCAGCTTGGACCAATGGGTCGTGGCCCGGCCGAACTTGCTGGCCACGAAGTTGCGGGCAAAGGCATCGGCGAACGGAACGCCGCGCGCGATCTGTCGCGCGACGGCATCGCGCTGTGCGCGGGTGCGGTCGGCCAGGCCGAGCCGGTCCAGATCCTCCTCCGATCCCAGCCCCTGCGCCCGCATCCAGACGGTGATGCGCGGCAGCAACGCATCCTGCATGGATGACCCGCGCGTTATCACGATGCCGACGCTGATCGCCGAAAGCGCGTGCAGGCGCTGGAAATTCTCTAGATCGCGGTCGAAGAAGGGATCCTTGTTGTTCCATTCGATTTCCAGCGCCAACGTGCCGTTCGCGGCAAAGCGGACGTGATCGACCTCGTGGCTGATCGCCTCGCGCTCGGTCCCGTCCACGATGGTCTGGACGGCGAACTTGTGCTTGCACCAGCCCAGATCGTCCAGCGCGCGGCGCAGGCGCTGGGTCTGACCGCTTTCGCCGCCGCCCCCGCCGATCAGTTCCGGCAGGCCGATGCGGAATTGCTGCAACGCGGCGACCAGCGCCGCCAGGTCGTCGGGGAAATCATGCGCCAGAATGGCCTCGGCGTGATTGCGGGCCAGCACGTCGAAACCGCTGTCCCGCAGGGCGCCGAGCATCCCGCCTACTCCTTGGGAACGATCCGCAGCCCCAGTTCCATCAGCTGATCGCTGGTGGGTGCGCCGGGTGCGTTCATCATCAGGTCTTCGGCGCGCTGGTTCATCGGGAACATGATGACCTCGCGGATATTGGCCTCGTCCGCCAGCAGCATCACGATCCGGTC
>JAGQQC010000618.1 GCA_020426395.1 Planctomycetaceae bacterium | reverse complement strand
TAGCCACAACGACTACGGACTTCTTTAATCCTTCCGGTCCGAGATCCCGTTCCAGAAACTCACGAACCTCACGACCTCGTTCCCCTACTAGAACCACGACGTTCACGTCGGCAGAACTGGAGCGGGCAAGTTGGCCCATCAAGGTACTTTTGCCGACACCACTTCCGGCAAAGATACCGAGTCGCTGCCCTTTTCCGCAGGTAAGAAAGCCATCAATGACGCGTACACCCGTTTCCAGGACTTCATCAATCCGGGGACGATCGAGTGGAGACGTTGGGGCAGCCTGAATCTGTGCTATGTGAGGAAGAAAGACTTGCGGTCGTTGATCAATTAGTTCTCCGCGGCCATTTACAATTCGACCCAGTAGTTTTTCGCCAACGCGAATGGCGGGCACCGATTGGATCAGTTCAACCTTGTTTCCTCGACGAATTCCATCCAGCTTTCCCAATGACAGCAAAAATGTCTCATCGCCGTGGAAACCGATGACTTGCGCATCAAGGGGCTTTCCATGATGCCGATGAATTCGACAGAGAGCCCCCAATGGGGCAGGCAGACCCGTGACAGAAATCGTCAAACCCACCGTCTTAAGCACACTGCCCGTCATCCCAACGGACATAATCCGGTCGAGATGATTTGTTATCGAATCCAGTTTATACTCAATGGTGGTCATGGAACCGGGGACTTTAATATTGAGAGAGTTTTAGTTTACTTGAATTCAGTCATTGTTCTGATAACAGCTCATTCGCAATGCGATCAATCTGGGTTTCCAGGCTGGCATCAACCGAACCATGTTGTGTTTCGATCCGGCTGTCGCCACGGGCAAGTTGTTCATCAACGACGACATGCACCTTGCCACAACTGGAGAGCGATTTGACAACCGCATCTCGTTCACTGCCTAATGTTTCATAGTCATCAGGATTCAGGCGTACTGTCACTTCGGGAGCTCCGGCTACCAGTTCCAGTGTGGATCGAAGTAATTCGAGGCTGATTTCCGGATCAAGTTCTACAGTACGATGCACTACCTTGCTCGCAATTCGGGCCGCCAATTGAATTGCAATTTTCTCCCAAGAATAGAGCCAGTTGTCTTTTTCCTGGTGTAATGCCTGCGCGACCTTTTCCAGAGCCGGCAGAACCGTGGTTATTCGTTGTTGGACGGTCATCTCGGAAAGTTGATTCGCTTTCTGATCAATCTCCTGCTCGGCGTTCTGGCGTCCTTCGGCCAACCCTTTTTCCAAACCTTCCGCGTGCGATTTGCTCGTAATCGCATCGGCCTGCTGTTGCGCTTCTTTTAAGATCTCGTCGGCCTGTTTGCGAATATTGGCCAGATACTCCTCACCCTGCTTTTCAAGATCCTGATAATTGAAAGCAACCTTCGACCCCATATTGCGAATAGAGCCTGCTTTCAGCACACGATCTGATTCAAGAAACGGCATGAATTTCGCCTCATCCGGGGAAAGGAACACAATAGTGGGTTGGAAAATAACTCCTGAATTGGAGACTTCAAATTATCTAGGCAATCATCTGGTCGCCATCGCCGGAAGCAACCTCGATCTCACCTGAATCTTCCAGACGACGAACAACATCGACAATTTGTTGCTGCATCGCTTCGACGTCGCTGAGTTTGACCGGTCCCAGGAATTCCATCTCTTCGCGTAGTAAATCGGCCGCCCGTTGAGAGAGGTTTCCCAGTACTTTGTCCCTGATGGTTTCGGAAGCTCCCTTGAGTGCCATCGCCCACTGTGCGTTGTCGACTTCTTTGAGCAAGGCTTGAATCGCCCGGTTGTCGAGCTTCATCAAGTCGTCGAAGACGAACATCAACCGTTTGATCTCTTCGGCCAGTTCTCCATCTTCTTCCTCGAGCTTTTCCAGAATCACTTTGTTGGTTGTCCGGTCGGTCACGTTCAAAATCTGTGCAACCATTGGAACACCTCCTGCTTTCTCCGAATGTCGTGAAAGCAACGACGTCATCCGGCTTTCGAGGCTGGCTTCAATATCTGAAACGACATCGGGGTTAATCTGCTCCATATGAGCAACACGCCGAACAACTTCCATCTGTTTTTCACTGGGAAGT
>JAGQQC010000617.1 GCA_020426395.1 Planctomycetaceae bacterium | reverse complement strand
CCCCTCCCACCGTTGCGGGTATAAAAATGATAAGGGAACAGACATAGATCCAGAATATCAAAGGACTCGTGTCCCACCATGCCATCCAGGCAGCCCAGAAAGAGCCAATCAGGCAGCCTCCCGCGACAATCCCAATGATCCCTCCTGAAGGGATCAGGATTTCAAATATCAATACCACTAAGCCAATGATCATCAACAGAATGGCGACCAGCTCGTAATTAAACATAACGGCTTCTATTCAATTCCTGGAAGACATTCACAAACCGGAGAAAAGAGCAAAGAGTTCTCCCTATTCTACTCCGCCGGCAAATAGAGCCCAATGAGAAAAAATTTTTCGCTGGGTTCTTTTCACCATAAGTAATTTCAGACCACCAACCCACCGCCACCTGTCTATATGATCACACAAAAAGTCCGCCATCAACTTGCTCGAATAATTTCGAGGAACTTCTCCCAAAAATATCAAAAAGTGAGAGCCATTCAACGATTCCTTACGTCTTTAATGTTGAGTGTGTGATGAGCCATGGATCTCCTCCTGAAGAATTTGCTTCATGGAGGAGACCGTGGCGTTTTTTATGCGCACTCCATTTTTGAACGCATATGTGCAAACTATGCACAACTCTTGCCCAACAGACGTTCGAAACTTGCTCAGGGTCTTTGGTCTGCCGGTTCAATAAAGAAACTCGACCGGCAAATTTCGCCGAAACAAATCAACGCAAACACCCCACTCACCCCATTCTCTCGTTTGCCCCTCCGAAAAACAGGCTCATAAGGAGGGACATCTCTTCAAGCTTCCGTTTTCGGTTTTTAGGTTGTAATTCCGGGCATCTAAATCGTCGCTTAAAGACGATCAATCAAGTTAGTCGATACAGAATCTGCATCATAGACGCTTATTCCACGCCCGGTTCCTGATACTGAATCCAAAATATGGCTTCCGTTTGCTCCGGTCTGAACTGAGTCAGGCTCTCAAACGGAGGATTCTTTTTTTGAATTCATCTCAACTCTCGTTTTCCTTCGGAAGTACTCCGATACCCACCAAACGTTGAGTTATCGGTGAGTCGAACAGATTGATCTCTTCACCTCCAGTTCCACTTCAGTTGACAGATCCCTGCTCGTCCAGACTCAACCGGCCAGTCCGGGTTTAGAAAACCGTCTATCCGTAAGCTGTGATAGTCCTCAAGCGACGTTCCATACAAGAACAGGGAAGTCAGTTCCGTGGAAGATGAAATTATACAAGAGTTTCTAGCGGAAAGCTGGGAGAATCTGGTTCGTCTGGACACAGAGATTGTTTCTCTGGAGCAGAAACCAGATGATCCGAATCTGATCGCCTCCATCTTTCGTACGATTCACACGATCAAAGGAACGTGTGGATTTATCGGTTTGAATCGTACCGGGGAACTTGCTCACGCGACCGAAAACGTCTTGGGGAAAATGCGGGATAACAAACTTCCCGTAACGCAAGATTCGATTTCAGTTGTGCTCAAGGGAATTGACGGAATTAAAGAATTGCTTCAGGCATTGGAAGCAACCGGAAAAGAAGCGACCACAGACTATTCTCCCTTGATCAAGGAACTGAATGCACTGTCAGACTCAGCCGAGGATGAGGAAGAATCACTTCCCGGCCTGAGCCAGCTTCCTTCGGCAAGCATGGATATGCAATCTGCCGCAGCAGCAAATCTGGAAATCGAAATACCGGAAGAAGCTGAACCAGCTCCCCCTGCAATTGAACAAATCTCCCCAACACCAAGCCCCGCGCCGGTACCAGCAACTCCTGTAGCAGAAGCACCGGCAACGGAAACCCCTGTAGAAGAAGCACCTGTGGCAGAATCCCCGAAACAAGCTCCAACCCCCACCCCGGAGACACCAGAACCTGCCGAGTCCGCGGCGCGAAAATCGGTTGCCGATCTTTCGATCCGTGTCAATGTGGATGTGCTCGACAGCCTGATGAATCTGGTGGGAGAACTGGTGTTAACGCGAAACCAGTTACTCCAGCTAGCCCGCACTGAGGAAGAATCGAAATACGCGCACTCCATTTCACACCTGAATCGTGTCACCACGGACTTGCAGGAAGGGGTGAT
>JAGQQC010000616.1 GCA_020426395.1 Planctomycetaceae bacterium | reverse complement strand
AATCTGTCACACAACCTGGAATTAATCGCAGAGTCTTGTGAATTATTTTGTGTGTTGTGAAAATCATGTGGAACGAGATGACGATTTCTCACTGGTAACTCTTTTCCTCACAGTATTCTTTTATTGATTCTGAAGGAACTATTAATGAGTCGGTTTTCTTCCCGCTTGTTGTCAAATCTACTTTGCGCTGCATCGTTGATTGTTATTTCTCCCCTTGCTCTATATGCGAACGAATGGGCCAACTGGCGCGGTCCCGAAATGAACGGGATCAGTCGCGAAAAAGGTCTCGTTGAATCGTGGTCGCTGAACCCCGACGGGAAATCGGGTGAAAATGTTCTCTGGGTCGCAGATATTGGGGGCCGATCAACTCCCGTTATTCTGAATGACCGCATCTATTTCAATTGTCGCACAACTCACGATGTAACTGATCCGGCGGAAAAGATTCATGCTCAGGAACAGGTGGTTTGTCTCGACCTGAATACAGGTGAAGTTCTTTGGAAAGATGTCTTCAATGTATTTCAGACGGACATTCCTGCTCCACGAGTCGGTTGGGCCAGTATGGTTGCCGATCCGGATACCGGAAACGTGTATGTGCATACCGTCAGTGGGTTGTTTCGCTGTTACTCAGCCGATGGAGAACGGTTATGGGAATATGCGATGCGTGAGGACTTTGGCTTGATTTCCGGATACGGTGGTCGAACCCAAACTCCCATCATTGATGAAGACCGGGTGATCGTCAGCTTTCTCTGTTTGAACTGGGGGGATACAGCCAAACCTCCGCCAAAACAGACTTATTATGTCTTCGATAAAAATAACGGAGATTTACTGTGGACTTCCGGTCCAGGAGGAGCTCCTGAAGATACAAACTATTCCTGTCCGATCGTGACCGTCATCGACGGAACCCGTATGTTAATCGGAGGAAACAGTGACGGAGCCATTCACGGGATTCAAGCCCGGACTGGTGAATTGATCTGGAGCTTCCATATGTCAAAACGGGGATTGAATGCATCTCCGGTTGCGGACGGGAACCTGGTTTATATTTCTCATGGTGAGGACAATATCGACAATACCCAGTTCGGACGGATTCAATGTATCGATGCTTCTGGTAAGGGAGACATCACGGATACTGGTTCTGTCTGGCGTGTAGATAATATCAAGGCGGGATATGCCAGCCTGTTGGTCAACGATGGTATTTTGTATGTCGTTGCGGATACCGGAAAACTGTACGCCTTCGATAGCAAGGACGGAACTCAGCTTTGGGTTCATAATCTCGGCACGGTTGGAAAAGGCTCTCCGGTTTTTGCTGATGGTAAAATTTATGTGATGGAAGTGAACGGAAACGTTCATATTCTCAAGCCCAGTCGAGAAAAATGTGAATCACTTTCTCATGTCGCCATTCCGAGTGCGAATGGCATCGGTATGGACGAGATTTACGCTTCTCCGGCGATTTCAGACGGTCGGGTCGTGTTGGTGACACGTGACCGGACGATTTGTATCGGGAAAAAAGATTATGAACCTCAAAGTGATCCCATTCCCGAACTGGCAGAGGAAACGGCCCCACAGGAAGAAGTTGCCTCGATTAAGCTGGTTCCCTATGAAGTCGCTCTCAATAAGGGGGGGACTGTTGATTACGAAGTGCAGACCTTTGATGCCAATGGACGATTCCTCGGAAAAGTAGATGCTGCCGAACTCAGTTTGGGTGAAAATCTTTCCGAAGCAAAACTTGATGGGATGAAACTCAGTGTGGAGAACATCACCCAGCAAGCCGGAGGTTTAGTCACCGCAAAACATAACGGTTTGGAAACAACCGCTCGCTTACGCTTGTTCCCCGCTCTTCCCTGGGACTTCGATTTCACCGGATATAAAGGGAAGCAAGTTCCGACCACCTGGGTCAATGCCTTTCTAAAAGTGCAGCCGGACGTGGTCGATGACGAACCGGTTATCAAATACATCGCTCCCAAAGGTCGGCCTTCCGTCTCAACCTGGTTGGGAACAAGTACCATGAAAGATTACGATATCCAGGCGGATATTATGCTACGTGAGCAAAAGCGAAAACTTTCCAGCATTGGCCTCACC
>JAGQQC010000615.1 GCA_020426395.1 Planctomycetaceae bacterium | reverse complement strand
TCCAGCTTCAACCGCCGCCCAGGCCCCTTTCAGACCCGCTGCACCTACAATCCCACAGATGACGACATCTACTTCTTCCGAGGACGCCACCCGTTCGATCTGATCTTCACCAAACAAAACTTCTGTTTCCGCAGCAAAATCGCCGGTGGAAATGGAAGATGCCTGTTGCGTGTTGCTCAATACAGCCCAGCGGGGGTGAAACTGCTGTGACTGTTGCGCCAGCTGCTTCCAGCTGTTATGTGCGGTAATCGCAGTCAATTCCATTTCCTGTGGATGGGCGGCGATTACATCGAGAGTACTGGTACCAATCGAACCCGTAGACCCGAGAACGGCTATTCGCTTCATTCGACCCTGTTTTTTCATCCTCAGTCGGTATAATTGACTGTTTTATTGTTTCTTGAGGAGAGCGGAAAAAAGACATTCCCTGGTACTGTTTTTTTGTCCTAACCACCAACGAATCCGCATTTTAGGCGTAATAATTAAACATGGCAAGGGGCATTCACGCCGTAAAAGACCCTTTTCAACGGTGTTTCAACGAAGATCCCGCATTTCTCCGAAAACGTTTGATTGACCCCTCTGCTGAAACGACATACATTACCTTAAAGATAAGATGCATTCTGTGTTAAGATCCCTTCTTCTCTGAAATGATCTCTCACTGAGGGCTTAACCAACTGACCTTATGTTCCGTGCGATTCAATGACCGGAATTCTGCCATTCGCACGCTTGTAAAAAGATAAAGCTCCATGTCAAACCCGGATCCGAACCGAAAAGACCGTCCCGCCCCACCTGAGCGCACACCGAAAGGGGATGTCAAACGTCCCGAACCCAAAGGCCCCAAAAGTAATGCCCTCTGGTATCTCGTCGTAGGCGGATTGATTCTGGTCATCACACTTTCCATCGTTTCGAACAATAAACGGGGAGAGAAACTCAAGTTTGGTGATTTCGTCAAAGGTCTGGATGATGGTAAATACAATAAAACCAACGTCCACGAGTTGAAGTTTGGAACGGATTACATCGTCTTCCAGGATCAGCCCAAACAGGAAGGGTCTGAAAAAGGAACTCTGGCTGACACTACAAAAAATTACTACATCCCGGTCTGGGGTATTGCTTCCGAGAAACGCGCGCAACTGCAGTCCAAACTGGAAAGCAAGGATATCGTCGTCGATTCCGAAAGCCGCCCTTCCGAATGGGAATCGCTGATTGCCGTTCTGTTTTTTCCCATCGTGCTGTTAATTTTTGTGATCTACCTCTTCCGTCGCATGGGAGGGGCCGGTTCGCCGATGTCATTCGGACGCAGCCGCGGACGCATGTATGCACAGGATGACATCGAAGTCACGTTCAATGATGTCGCCGGTATCGATGAAGCCGTCGAAGAACTCCGCGAAGTGGTTGAGTTCCTGAGAACGCCGGCAAAGTATCAGGCCCTCGGTGGTCGTATTCCTAAGGGTGTCCTCCTGGTAGGTCCTCCAGGTACCGGGAAAACAATGCTCGCCAAAGCGGTCGCCGGCGAAGCGGGTGTTCCCTTTTATGGACTTTCCGGTTCTGATTTTGTTGAAATGTTTGTCGGCGTCGGGGCGGCTCGCGTGCGGGACATGTTCCAGCAGGCAGCACAACGCTCACCGGCAATCATCTTCATCGATGAGCTTGATGCTCTCGGCAAAACACGAGGCAGCGGCATGCCCGGCGGTCACGATGAACGGGAACAGACCCTCAACGCCCTGCTGGTTGAAATGGATGGATTTGGCTCCGATCAGAGTGTGATCGTCATGGGTGCCACCAACCGCCCGGAAACACTCGATCCCGCTCTAATGCGTCCCGGTCGATTCGACAGACATGTACTCGTCGACCGCCCCGATGTTCGCGGACGGGAAGCGATTCTCAAAGTCCACAGTGCCAAGATCAAGATGGATGACTCCGTCAATCTGCAGCACATCGCGAAAATCACTCCCGGTTTCGTCGGTGCCGACCTGGCCAATCTGATTAACGAAGCCGCTTTGCTCGCTGCACGAAACAATAAAGATGCAGTCACGATGCGCGAATGCGAGGAAGGCGTCGAACGCGTCGTCGCCGGCCTGGAA
>JAGQQC010000614.1 GCA_020426395.1 Planctomycetaceae bacterium | reverse complement strand
TTTTTTTTTTTTTTTTTATTTCGAAGTTCGCTGCTTTCAGAATCGCGTCAGCGGCTTGGTTCATACAGACAAGACCTTTGGTTTTTTTTTTTTTTTATTCTTCTAAAGTTTTTGTCACAGGATTTCTCCCACTAAAGTAAAAAGAAAAAAGTTATCTGCTGATGCAGTTTCAAAGTTGTTCTATTTGTAGGTCAGGCACTGCCTGACGAACTTTTTTGACTGACGATTAACCTCTTGAAATTTCGATTCATCAAAACTTCCTGGATTTATCGACATCACTTTTGTTGTTTGAATCACTCTGGATGATAAGTCAGGCAGTGCCTGACTTACTTATTTCGTGTCAGTTGCCGGCCTGATTAATGTTTGTTCTTACAGGCACAAGGCTCTTTTTTGAGTAATTCAACCTTGGAGGCCTTTGTCAGATTGATAGCGTTTCCTTCGTCGGTATCAAGGTGGACTTCCAGCTTGATCTTCTCACCCGCCCGAACGGCCAGATCTTCGAGGACTGTCGTGCAACCTTCGGACTCGACCCGCAGGTTCATCATCTCCCCATTCTGCACACCAAAATATTTCAGATCCTCGGGCCCCATGTGTACGTGACGCATCGCCCGGATGACTCCTTCCTTGAGTTCCACCACACCGGCCGGTCCCATCAGGATGCAACCGGGGGTTCCTTTAATGTCTCCACTGATCCGCACCGGAAGATCAATCCCAAGTGAAATCCCGTCGGTAAACGCAAGTTCGACTTGTGAATCACCTCGGCAGGGACCCAATACGCGCACGTTCGGAATCATCCGACGGCGGGGACCCACAATCGCAACGGTCTCTTTGGCGGCGTAGTAACCGTCCTGATACAGGTCTTTGTCGATTTCCAGTTCATCTTTGCCAAAGAGAATTTTGACATGCTCATCCGTCAGATGAACATGACGGGCGGAAATATTCACAACAAGCGGGTTGGGTTTCCCATCAACAAGTGGGGCAGGCTGCTGTCCGGCCAGTTTCTGAACCAGGACATCCCGGACAACCTTTTCGATTTGTTCACGACTGTAGTTCAATGTCGAAGAGCTCATACCGTGTGCTTATCTTGTAAATTCGATTGAAAGAAAAAGTTTATGACTGCGGAACGTCCACGATCGTCAGCCGGATATTGGCTTTTTCGAGGACGTCGATCCATTCCTGAGTAATCCCGGAGTCGACAACCATGTGGTCGATCATCTCCAGGTCACAGAGAGGAACCAGGGCAGACTTACCGAACTTGGAACTGTCGGCGACCACCATGATTTCATCCGCGGCTGTCAGCATCGCCCGCTCGGTGGAAACGAGGAGAGCATTGCTGTTGAACAATCCTTTTTGTGTAATTCCGCCCACGCTGATAATCAGACGACGGACATGAATGTTTTCCAGGCTGGCCGTAGCCTGGGGACCCAGGGCGACTCCTGTCTTGGGATAGAGGTATCCCCCCAGAATCATCAGTTCGATCAAGGGTTGATTGACGAGCAGATTCATGATCGGCAACGAATTCGTCACCACCTGCAACGGCTTATTAACCAGATGACGGGCCACTTCCAACGTGGTCGTTCCCCCATCCAGCAGAATCGCCTCTCCCGGTTCAATGAGATTGGCGGCCGCTTCAGCAATCTTCTGTTTCTCCAGCGACGCTTCGGAACTCCGCTCTTCAAAGGAGGTAATCGAGTCGCCCACATAAGCCGCCCCACCCCGGGTGCGACGGATCTGTTGGCTCCCATCGAGAAACTCCAAATCACGGCGGATGGTCGACTCACTCGCCTGCACCAGCTCAGCCAGGTCATGCAGCGAGACGAACCCTTTTTCCTCCACAGCGAGGAGAATACTGTTTCTTCGTTCATCAACCAGCATCGGTTGTTCCTCTATCTTGTAGACATCCTGTGAAGATAGTATGCGCTGGCAATCTGTCACGATCAATCAAAATCTGTCACCAATATGCATGTTAACCAGCTTTTAATCAAGTTAATCGGCCATTCACGAGCACTAATAATCATAACTTTCCATAAATTAGGAATTACAGGAAACTTGTGACTTTCAGGGACTATCTAACCCCTTATCAAGATGACA
>JAGQQC010000613.1 GCA_020426395.1 Planctomycetaceae bacterium | reverse complement strand
AAACACTTGAGGGTGAGGTTTCGGCTTACATTCCGACCAACGTGATTTCGATTACCGACGGTCAGATTTACCTTGAACCAGACCTCTTCTTCGCCGGGGTTCGTCCGGCCATTAACGTCGGCATCTCGGTTTCTCGTGTGGGTGGTAACGCCCAAACGAAAGCAATGAAGTCGGTCGCCGGCTCACTTCGTCTGGACCTGGCTGCCTTCCGTGAACTGGAAGCCTTCGCCCAACTTGGTACTGAGCTCGATAAAGCGACCCAAGGTCAGCTTGATCGTGGTTATCGAATGGTCGAACTGCTCAAGCAGGATCAATACAACCCGATGGACGTCGTCGATCAGGTGATCAGCTTGTATGCAGGTACCAAAGGTTACTTCGACGCCGTTCCAATTCCGGACGTTTCCCGCGTCGAACAGGAAATGCTCGCTTTCATCCGTGACGAGAAATCAGAAATCTGGAACGCGATCAGCAACGAAAAAGCGATCAGCTCCGAAACTGAAGAACTGTTGAAAGCAGCTTTGGCCGAATTCAAACAACGGCTCGCTTCCTAAGTTCCTCTCTTCTCTGTCCCGAACGTATTACTCCACGACACGATTTAAGATTTAACAAGTCATGGCCAACACACGCGAATTGGTGAAACGCCTTAAGGCGGTCAAAAACATCCGCAAAATTACGCGGACAATGGAATTGATCGCTACGGCGCGCTTCAAGAAAGCCATGGACCGTGCGTCAGAAGCGGCGGCTTATACTCAGAAAATCTCCGAAATTGTGGCCGACCTTTCCCAGGCCAGTCTCAGTTTCACCCATCCGCTGCTGGAAAAACATGATTCCGTTAATAACTCAACCCTCCTGGTTCTCACTTCGAATCGCGGGTTATGTGGTGGATATAACGGTTCGGTCCTCAGAAATGTCACTCGTCGTCTGAAATCAGAAGAGAGAGCTACCGACGGAAACCTGACTGTCGAAGTCGCCGGTAAACGGGGGATTTCTTTCCTGAAGTTTCAGGGGGAAACGATTGATCGATCCTACACAAACTTCGAAGACAATCCACTCTTCGCAGAAGTTGAAGAAATTGCGGATCGTTTCATCAATGCCTATATAAGCGGCAAACTGGATCGGTTGGAAATTGCGTACACGAAATTCGAATCCGCCGGTAAACAGACCGCGGTGCTCGAAACCCTGTTACCAATTACTCAATTGACTGACTCCAGCGATGAGACATCGAAACCGGCGGGAGAATATGAATTCCTTCCCTCCGCAGAAGAAATTTTGACCGAAATCGTCCCTGCGGCGTTCAAAGCTCGTTTATTCAAATGTTTCCTGGATGCTGCCGTAAGCGAGCAAATCGCCCGGATGGTGGCCATGAAACGAGCCACGGAAAATGCCCAGGAAATGATTGGTTCCCTTTCCCAACAATACAACCGGGCCCGTCAGGCCCAGATTACTGGCGAACTGGCCGAGATCATCGGTGGTGCGGCTGCACTCGAATAAAACGACTCTCGTCTTCGCCTTGGAATACTCCACGTTACTTACAAGTCCGAATCACGTTTCGATTCAGAACAGAGACTAGATAATGGCTGACAACGGACAGAATACTGGATTAGTTACACAGGTTATCGGTTCCACATTCGACGTGGAATTTGCGGCAGACAGTATGCCGGATATTTACAACGCTGTGAAAGTGCAAACCGACATCAAAGGGATCAACGTTAATGTGACCGGCGAAGTGCAACAGCACCTCGGTAGCGGTCGCGTACGTTGCGTCGCCTTGGGTTCCACCGATGGAATGTCCCGTGGAATGCAAGTGCTCGATACGGGTGCCCCGGTTTCCGTTCCCGTTGGTAAAGAAACATTGGGTCGGGTCTTCAACCTGCTCGGCGATCCCATCGACGGTCGCGGAAAAGTGACCACTGCCGAAAAATGGCCGATTCACCGACATGCCCCCGAACTTAAAGATTTAAGCTCCAAGAGCGAAATCATTGAAACCGGGATTAAAGTGATCGACCTGCTCACTCCGTTCGTCCGTGGTGGTAAAGCGGGTCTGTTCGGTGGGGCGGGTTTGGGTAAAACGGTTATCATCACCGAACTCATCGCCCGTATCGCTTCCGCCCGCGGGG
>JAGQQC010000612.1 GCA_020426395.1 Planctomycetaceae bacterium | reverse complement strand
GCCAGTCTTTCATCGTTTTGCCGGCGATGGTTTCTTCCGGATTGTAATGTTTGAAGGCGAAATCGTTTCGGCTATCAGAGCCTTCATATTTAATTTTTGGAACTTCTGGGAAGTATTCCATGGAGCGATCCCTTAATCGATGAACTGAAGAGTTGAGAGTGTTATTCAAGTTGAAAATGTATTGTAGGGCACTTTTCCCGCGGGATACCAGTTACCCGACAAGTGGAGTGTTAAGAGGAAATGAAATGCTTATCGTTGCACCCGCCCGCTGGCGGCTCCCCCCATCAGGGCTTCAATCTCTTTCCGGGTGGCGTAATTGAAATCCCCCTTAATCGAGTGTTTCAGACAACTGGCGGCAGTGGCGTAGCGGATGGCAGTCTGGGGATCGGAAAGTTCGGATGTATTTAACGCCACGAGTAACCCTCCGGCGAAGGAGTCCCCTGCCCCGACCCGGTCGATGATGTTTTTGATCTCGTAAGGGCTGTATTTTCCGTTTGCGTCTTCCGGAGCAAAGTAAGCCTTGTCTGATTGAACATCAAACAGCATCGCTCCCCAATTATTGTGTGTGGCGGAGTAACTTTCCCTGAGAGTGATGGCGACTTTGCTGACATTCGGATACTGCTTCACAATTTCGCGGGCTACTTCTTCATAACCGGCGATATTCAGTTCGCCTGCTTCAATGTCAGTTTCACTCGCGCTGATACCAAGAGACCGGTCAGCATCTTCTTCATTGGCGATGACCACATCAATGTAGGGCATCAGTTGCTTCATCGTTTTTCGAGCAAGATCAATTTGGGAGGTCCCCTCTTCCCACTTCCACAGTTTCCCACGATAGTTCAAATCACAAGAAACCGTGATGCCCCGTTCTTTGGCTTGTTTCACTGATTCGAGGGCGGAAGCTGCTGCCTGTTTGCTGATCGCGGGAGTGATCCCCGTAATATGAAACCAGGTCGCTCCCTCAAATGCTTTTTTCCAGTCGAAGAAATCAGGTTCGACCATCGAGATCGAACTGAATTCACGATCGTAGGTGACCGTTCCCCCGCGCTGATTGGCTCCCGTTTCGACGAAGTAAATTCCGAACCGTCCGATTTTAGATCGTTGTACTAAATTCGAATCGACTCCCAGTTTCTGCATGTCCTGAATGACGGCGTCGGTAATCACATTGTCCGGCAGAGCGGTGAGATAAGCGGACTTTCCTCCCTGGAAGGCAACGGAGATCGCCACGTTCAATTCGCCTCCCCCAAAAGTGGCATCAAGCCGACCGGGGATAGACTGTCGCATGCGCAAAAAATCTTCTGAGGCCAATCGTAACATGACTTCACCGAATGTAACTATACGCAAGGTTTCTACCTCCTTATCAGGTATTTCCCTGATTTCCAAGAGCGGGAATCAAGAAACAGGACTTTCAGGTACGAAATTAATAGGACACATCAGAAGTAATTCGCTCGTTTGTGAACCGGCGGATGGTCTTGGCGAATCACTGTAAAGTGCTGTAGTTTGCCAAATTCCGGTTTGAATCGCAAACAGGTGTGCCACATAGCTGGCATATGATCAGTTAAATTACTCATCCTCAGCTTCAGGGAGTTTCTTCGCTGCCTGTTGTTGAGGATGTCAGTTGAGTGTGACTGGTTTCCTCTTCATAGCAGCGAAGTTACTCCTTTTTCAATTCTATTTCACATCAGTGATTTCCCTCACAGATTCGTTGACCGGATTCGATCTGCCTCGGACGAAATACATTCATCTCACGAGTTGACAACACGCAAAAATTTCTATTATTGACCCTCTCTCTTAATCAATAATGCGGAGTTCTCGGATGTCTCTCGACCATTCACCGACAATCGACTTGTGTTGTTCGCACTGCTTTTATCGCTATCAACTGAATCACCAGAGTTTACCAGTTTCTCGGTTGCTGGCTTTGCAGCTTCAGATGAGTGACCTGGGAGCAGAACTGGAATGTCCGCGATGTAAGGGGCATTTTATGGCTAAAAACAAAGTTGAAATACAGTTCCCACGGGCGCCTCACTTTTCCCTGGAGCAGCGGCCGGTGGAACAGCAAACAACAATCACTTCGACATTCCTACGATAGGAAATAAAACGGAATAGAGCGTTTTCTGGCTGAAAAAGCGCGC
>JAGQQC010000611.1 GCA_020426395.1 Planctomycetaceae bacterium | reverse complement strand
AGTTCGGATTTCAAAATTCAAGGATCATCGGGCGACTACCTCGATACCGGTTGCTTTACGGCGGATGGCAAGCGGTTTCTGTACGCCGGTCGCGAATGTCCCATGGGCATCTACGATCTGGGGACTCGCAAACAATGGGATCTTTCCGGAACCGACAAAACGCTCTTCTGCTGGGGAATGACTTCATCTCGGAACGGTTGTTATCTCTCCACCGCAGAGCAGGGAGGGAAAATATCCCTGTGGCGTGCGGAGACGAATCCGGACTACCGGATGCTACCCGGGACCTCAGATGTCGCGACGGACCTGCAATGGTCTCCGGATGGAAGGTGGCTGGTGGTTTCCAGGAACCGCTGTTCTTTCGGACTTCAAAACCACACTCCAAGCCAGATCTTGTACGATCTCAATGCTTCGGAATGGAATCCGGTCGACATGTCACAGACTCCAGAAATTCAGGTCGCCATCGGAGAACTCGCGCCCCAAGCCGCCAATTGGGATTTGAACTTGTCGCAATTCTCTTCGGACAGTCACCGGCTTTATACCCTCTCACACTGCATCGGCAAAGGAGGGTGGCATGTTCGCACTTTCGACCTGCAAACTCTGAAAACCACTTCCTCGGTGAAGTTGCCCCCATCATTCGCTCCAGTTGATCCCGAACCTGCCCAGTTTTTAGTCGAAGAAACGAAGAATACCTTTCAGATTCTCTATCCGGAACAACGACAGCGGTCCCGTCTCGACAGTTTTGATTTGAAGACCGGAAGAATGATGAAAAGCTTCGTTCTTGATGGAAACTGTTATCGGTCTCCATCGGCTTTTCACCAAGAGCACTTCCTGCTTGTAGACGGAAAACAGTTACGACTCTTCGATCGACACACGGGAAAGGTGATCCGTTCATTCACGCCTCCCATAGCCGGTGAATTCACTGGAGTGACATTTTCTCAAGATGGAAAAAGAATCGCTTCTTGTGATTCCATCGGAGGGAAGGTTTTCATCCATGATTGTCTTTCAGGATCCCAGCTGGCGATTCTGAAGTCTGCGACAAACGGTTCGCTCCAGAGCCTGGAATTCTCGCCCGATGGACGTCGACTCGCCGGAGGATCCACTGGGCATCCCAACCAAGCCGATTACATCGACGTCTGGAATTTGACGACATCGTCCAACACCGAGCCCCGGCCCCCCGTCGTGGAAATTCCCATCCCCGCCTCGGGATACGGAGTGACGAGCGTACGCTTCTCACCCGATGGAGGTTCACTTGCGGCAGGGATTATTACTAATCGCGCGGAACAGGGGGCTCTCTATCGCACCCCACACCGGGAATCCGCCGTTGCGGTCTGGGAGATCTCGGGAGCTGAGAATCCTGCACAGGAACCATGATCACGCCAAGAATTGCGGTCGAAGCCGTTCAGGATGGCTCACTCTTTTTTGGGGAAAAAGAAAAAAACTCTAAAATTCTCCGTCCTGTCGCTGGGGTGAGAAACGACTTGAATACCGATGGCGTGATTTTCATCACCCTCCTCAGCGAATCCCCTAGCCCCACCTTACCAATGAGTGGCATAGGAGGTTTCAAAAGGATACTTGTACCTCATCAGTGATGAGGATTCGCGAAGACTTTCCCTCATTCTGATAGTTCGAGAGGTTAGGCATGTTTCATTCTTCACTGAGATCTTTAGTGCTTCTTGCTGTTTGTTTTTATTGCGAGTTCTGCTCGGCGCAATCGGAGGAGAGTCTGCCAATAGTTGGATCGGTGATCGCGAAAATGAAGTATGGAGATCGACTCAACAACATTTATCCGATGTCCTCGAATGTCAAGCTTCCTGCTGAGCAATGGCAGTTTCGATATCTACCCTTGCTTGTACCAGAGGTTGACGGCGTAGGAGGATTGAACATCTCCGTTCAAACGATCGATAATTCCTCTGTGGTTTCCCTGGCGATTTGGCTGGACAATGACCGAGCTCGTGCTTCTGCATTTGATGCGCTGAAGGACGTGTATCCGTCTGAATCGAGTAGACTTACAGCAACCAATGTCAGCGTTGCGCAGATTTCTAATGTTCACTTTACGGTCAAGCACCCTTATGGGACTTGGAATTCGGATCCGATTAATCCAGGAAGCTCGCCTTCTATTATTCTGACGATCCCAG
>JAGQQC010000610.1 GCA_020426395.1 Planctomycetaceae bacterium | reverse complement strand
GCAAAACCACGTTTTCAAGGTCTTTGCGTATACAAAAGCCGCCACACTTATCTTGAACAAGATCGATATGTTACTTAACTATATCACGGGACGGGACTTTGATCCAGAACCTCTATTTCCCTCCTTCTTCGGATTCCGGTTCTCAAGCTTGCAAGTGGTTGAATTCTGCCGCAAAATGGGATTTTCGCTGCTAAAAGCCCTCTAACTGTCTAACTTCTCTTTTTAACTGGGATACTTCCATAATGCTCAACCGGATCACCCCCTGGCTGCTCACGATAACCTGCCTCTTTCCGATGTTGTTAATTGCCGCTGAAGAAGCCGAGAACAAAACCAAACTCGCCTGGACTGACGCTGCCGAAGCCCCAGAGGACTTCGCCTGGCAGGGCGAATTCGCTGGTGATGTCAAAACAGATGACGGCAAACAGGCAATCGGCCTGCAACTGATTGCCCGAGGCGATGGTCAATTCGAAGCCGTCTCCTACAAAGGGGGGCTTCCCGGAGACGGCTGGGACGGAACCGAGCAAACCCGAGTCAACAGTACGCTCGAAGATGGCCAAATCCTGTTCACACACAAAGAAACAGGGATGACCGCCACGGTTAAACAGGACATGATGACAATCGCCATCAAAAACAAAGATGGCAAAACGGTCGGAACGCTCAATCGCGTGACTCGTAAAAGTGAAACACTAGGAGCAAAACCCCCCGAGGGAGCCGTTGTGTTGTTCGATGGCACGACTGGTGAGAATTTCGAAAACGGCCGCGTCTCCAAAGAAGGCTTTCTGATGCAAGGAGTCACCAGCAAACAAACCTTCAAAGATTGTCATCTGCACGTCGAATTCATGCTCCCCTTTATGCCCTATGCAACGGGTCAACAACGCGGGAACAGTGGTTGCTATTTACAAGGCCGTTACGAAGTCCAGATGCTCGACTCTTTCGGGTTGGCGGGACTGGATAACGAATGTGGTGGAATTTATAGCGTCAAAGCCCCGCAGGTAAATATGTGCCTGCCTCCTCTGACTTGGCAAACCTACGACATCGATTTCACAGCTCCCGTCTTTGACGAAGATGGAAACAAAACCAAAAACGCCACCTTAACTGTTCGGCACAATGGCGTTCTCGTCCAGGATCACGTCGAAGTTGAAGGTCCTACGCGAGCAGCCCCGTTCCAGGAAAGCGCTGAAGCAGGCCCTCTGTACCTTCAGGACCACAGTAACCCGGTTCGTTACCGGAACATCTGGCTGGTGGAAAAATAAACCATTTCCATACCGACTCCCCAAGGCCGGGCGATGCCCGGCCTTTTTCGGGTACGTATTACTTTATTTGAGTAGAAAGAATTATCTTCCCATTTATCGTTACGGGAAATATACTGAATACATGAGCACAAGTTATTCCGTTCTCAATGAGTTACTCTCTCCGGTAGCCGACTGCCTCAACATGAATATGGAAGGCGCACGGCGGCTAGTGGAATTGCGCGCACCAGATTCTGTGCAAGAACAGATCCAAGTTCTGGCTGAAAAATCAAACGCAGGAACTCTCTCTTCCGAAGAACGTGAAACGTACGAAACATACGCCACCGCGAGCGCTTTCATCGCAATACTGCAATCAAAAGCCCGAAAGCTTTTGAAAGATTCCGAAGCCTAATAACAACTCTTCTTCTAAATCAATCTTTCTCACACCAAAGGGTAGTCCCCTTGATTGATCGTCAGATTCGCGAGCTTGTAAGAACACGAGCTCAAGGCCGGTGCGAATACTGCCGAATGCGCCAGGAATATATTCCTCAAATGACTTTCCCGATTGACCACATCATCGCAACTCAGCATGGCGGGACGTCAACTCCGGATAACTTGTGTCTAAGCTGCCTGCGATGCAACTTGCAAAAGGGTCCTAACATCGCCGGTCTCGATCCAGAAACGGGAGAATTAGTTCCAATCTTCCACCCACGTAAACAGATTTGGAATGAACACTTTGTTCTTAATGGCCCTTTCATCGAAGGAATCTCACCTGTAGGCCGAACCACCGTTAAAGTTCTGGCTTTTAATCATGAACAACAGGTTGATTTGAGAGAAGCACTGCTAGCGGACGGTTGGGCTTTCGACTGACTCCATTCTCACCGGTTATTTACGCCCCAATCCCCTC
>JAGQQC010000060.1 GCA_020426395.1 Planctomycetaceae bacterium | reverse complement strand
GGAAGACATGATCTTGATGGACGTCACCCCGTTGTCACTCGGTATCGAAACCGAAGGGGGAATTATGACGGTCCTCGTCGAACGGAATACGACAATTCCAACGACGAAGAAAGAGACCTTCTCTACGGCTGCCGATAATCAAACAGCGGTGACAGTGCGAGTATTTCAGGGCGAACGTCAAATGGCGCAGGATAACCGCCTGCTGGGTCAGTTCAATCTGGACGGCATTCCGCCGGCACCGCGTGGTGTTCCGCAAATCGAAGTCTCCTTTGACATCGATGTGAACGGTATTCTGAACGTTTCGGCGAAGGATCTTGCCTCGGGTAAAGATGCTTCGGTACGAATCGAACAGTCGAGCGGTCTGTCCGAAACTGAAATTAAGCAGATGCGGAAAGATGCCGAATCACATGCTGCCGAAGACGAAAAGAAACGGAAACTGGCCGAAGCGGTAAACAAAGGGAATACCCTTGTTTACGAAACGGAGAAAATGTTGAAGGAGAACGAAGGCAAGCTGGATGATAGTTCGAAATCGGCCATTGAAGGCTCGATTGCGAAAATCAAAAGCGCCATCGAATCCGAGAATCCTGAAGCGATTAACACTGCTTGCGACGAATTGCAGCAAGCGGCTATGGCTTGGGGACAACAGTTACATGAAGCGGCTGCGCAGTCTGCTCCTGATGGTGAAGCCGCAGGGGAAACTGCCGGAGCCACTGCCGATTCAGGAGGAGATGACGATGTCATCGACGCTGAATTTGAGAAGAAAGAGTAATCTGAAATCTAACCACCGATTCCTTTTTTCAACGAACTGGATTTCAGGATTGCACTCTCCCGGTAACCTTGCCGGGGAGTGCAATCAAACCGGTCGGAGCAATTGCTTCCGGCCATTGGAGGTGTCGATCAACGCCTCAACTATTTTCCCACCTGGGGGAGCCCCTTTCGCTCCCGCTGATCACCGGATGAAGTTCTTTCATTCGCGAATCAATCCTGACGACAAGACGATGAATCAACAGACGAAGTTTCAGCCGAGGCTCTTCGTAGCCGTTCCTGCTGCGCCGTCTGAAAAGGAGGTAATATCATGGCATTCAGACCCGATAAATTGACGGTGAAAGCACAGGAAGCCCTGCAGACAGCCCAGGAACTGGCCCTGAACAGCGGGCATCAACAGCTACAGCCGCTTCATCTGTTGAAGGGGTTATTGGCAGACAAACAGGGAATTATCGTTCCCTTGCTGAACAAGCTCGGTGCACCAGTCGCTCAGTTGGAAAAAATCGTTGATAGTGAACTTTCACGTCTACCCAAAGTGAGTGGCTCGAATGCCGAACCGGGAGCGAGTCCAGCGTTAATGAAGGTTCTCAATCTTTCCGAGAGCATCGCCAACGAAATGAAAGATGCGTTCATTTCGACAGAACATCTAATGCTCGCCTTGCTCCGTACGGAAGACCAGGCACAGCGTCTGTTGAAAATGAATGGTATCGAAGTAGATGACTTTCTTACAGCACTCAAATCGATTCGAGGAGGTCAGACAGTGACCGACCAAAATCCGGAAGACAAATATCAGGCGCTCGAACGATACGCCAAAGATCTGGTCGAACTCGCCAGTCAGGGGAAGATCGATCCGGTCATCGGTCGCGATTCTGAAATTCGCCGTGTCGTGCAGGTTCTCTCACGACGTCGTAAAAACAACCCGGTTCTGATTGGGGAACCGGGTGTCGGTAAAACCGCGATTGTCGAAGGGCTCGCCCATCGCATCGTCAAAGGGGATGTGCCGCAGAACCTGAAAGACAAACGAGTCTACGCGCTCGATATGGGAGCGCTGATCGCCGGAGCAAAATATCGGGGAGAGTTTGAGGATCGTCTGAAGGCAGTCCTCAAAGAGGTGACCGATGCAGAGGGACAAATTATTCTCTTCATCGACGAACTGCATACCGTTGTCGGAGCAGGGGCCTCGGAAGGAGCGATGGATGCGTCGAACTTGCTGAAACCGGCGCTTGCCCGAGGGGAACTGCACTGCGTTGGGGCGACCACTCTGGATGAGTACCGCAAACATATCGAAAAAGATCCCGCTTTAGAACGTCGGTTTCAACCGGTGATGGTGCAGGAACCGAACGTCGAAGACACGATCTCGATTTTGCGAGGACTAAAAGAACGATATGAAACGCATCATGGTGTCCGAATTACGGATGACGCGTTGATTTCGGCGGCTTCACTTTCGGATCGGTATATCACTGATCGGTTTCTGCCCGATAAGGCAATCGATCTGGTCGACGAAGCGGCGAGTAAACTCCGCATGGAGATCGATTCCATGCCAACCGAGATCGATGAGGCGACACGGCATTTAACCCGGATGAAAATTGAAGCAGCTGCGCTTGATCGGGAAACCAGTGAAGAGAGCAAAGTTCGCTTGCAAGAACTTAAACGGCAGATTGCTGACCGGGAAGAGGAGGTCAACCAACTCAAAGCTCGCTGGGAATCGGAGAAAGCCGCTCTCTCAGGTGTGCAGCCTCTTAAAGAAGAAATCGAACGGCTGCGAACACAATATGAAAATGCGTTCTCCCTCGCACGAGAGACGAATAGCAATGATGATTACGCTCTTGCGTACGAATCGCAGGTTCAACTTGAAGCGGCCGAGAAACGCTTGGCCGAACTGGAGCAGAAGTTCCAGGAAATCGGCACGAATCCCGAAGACCGTTTATTACGGGAAGAGGTGACTTCGGAAGATATCGCCCGCGTGGTGAGTACCTGGACCGGAATCCCCGTCTCGCGAATGTTGCAGTCCGAGCGGGAGAAATTGATCCATATGGAAGAGCAGATCCATCAGAGGATGATCAATCAGAACGAAGCCGTTGAGGCCGTGGCGAATGCGATTCGCCGCTCTCGTGCAGGCTTGCAGGATGAACATCGACCGATTGGTTCCTTCATCTTTCTCGGACCAACTGGAGTTGGAAAGACCGAGCTTTGTAAGGCACTCGCCGAGTTTCTGTTCGATGATGAACGAAGCATGGTTCGCATCGACATGAGCGAATTCATGGAGAAACATTCGGTCTCCCGTTTGATTGGGGCTCCTCCGGGTTATGTGGGGTACGAGGAAGGGGGCGTCCTAACGGAAGCGGTCCGCCGACAACCTTACTGTGTCATCCTGCTGGATGAGGTCGAGAAAGCACACCGGGATGTGTTCAATGTCCTGTTGCAACTGCTTGACGATGGTCGATTGACTGACGGGCAGGGGCGAACGGTTGATTTCACCAATACGCTCGTTGTGATGACGTCAAATATTGGCAGCCAATATCTGATCGAACTGGCCGGTCAGGAACACGAACTGGAGATCAAAGAACGAGTGATAGAGGCGTTACGCGCACACTTCCTGCCGGAATTCCTTAACCGGGTAGACGAGACCATCGTCTTCCATCCGCTTTCCAGCGATGCGATCAAACAGATCGTCGGCCTGCAACTGGAACGGCTCGAAAAACAGGTTGAGAAAAATGGCTTCCACCTTGAGGTGACCGAGAATGCCCGCGAACTGCTGGCGAAGGAAGGTTTCGATCCGGTGTATGGTGCCCGACCGGTTAAACGGGTGATTCAGCAGCGGATTCAGAACGCACTTGCCAATGAAATTTTGTCCGGGCGGTACGAAGAGGGGAGTACGATTCTCGTCGACGCCACCCCAGACGGGTTTATCTTTGATAGTAAGTGATCTGCAGTGATCGTTTGGAAGAGCTAATCGCCAGACAGACATACGGCAACCACTTCGTGAACAACTGTGTCACGAAGTGGTTTTTTTATACATCATGTGAAGAGGGTGGCTCTAAACTGGACCTTAGGGTGTAAATTTAGACAAAAAAGTCCAAAAAAGATTGTTGTTTTCCCAATACCCGGGCGATAAAATTCGTACTTATCACATCCGTTTTATATATTTATCTTCCCATCCTCCGCCTCTCCATCTCGATGTGAGCACGTTATGTTCCGAATAGGTTACATTCACAATCTCCGTACGGACCTCGTTTTCTTCCTGCTACTTCCATTCTGGGCTATCGGCTTTTCGTTGTTTGCTCACAACTACTTAGGGGCATTTGCCCTTTTGTCGATCAGCGTCTGGATTACCTTTCCTCACCATGCGGCGACCTTTGTTCGTACGTTCGGTTTGAAGGAAGATATGGCCCAATACAAGGAACGGCTCATCGTCGGACCGATCGTCATCGTCGGGTTAGCTTACCTCGGAATGACTTGGGCTCCGATCACTTATCTTGCGTTGACGCAGCTCTGGGCCTATCAACACAGCATCATGCAGCAGCATGGATTCGCTCGAATTTATGATTTCAAAGCACGCACCGGAATGGCGACGACGGGCAAGTGGGATTTGGGGCTTAACTGGGTTCTGTTCGTCAATTTAATCATCACGGCTCCCCTCTTTGTGCAATTTTGGGTGAGGGAGCTCCACATGTACGACTGGCGGATTACCGCTGCGCAAGTCACGACGGTGCAGATGGTTTCCTACGCTTTGACGGGCCTCTACCTCCTCCTGTATGCAGTCCATCAGTTCAAAATCGTCCGGTCCGGTAATGCGTTGAACCCTCTGAAATACTGTTTCCTCGGGGCAAGTTATTTTCTCTGGTATTTCCTGGCGTGGCAGATCGACAACGTATTCGTCTTCGGAATTGCAGACCGTATTATGCACGGTGTCCAATACATCGTGATCGTTTACCTGTATATGGATCGCAAAGCACAGGATGCGGAAACAGAAGAGACCTATATCAAAAAATTCCTCTCCTTCGGCCACGTCAGTGCCTACTTGGGATTGCTGTTGGTTTACACCTTAATTTACCAACTCGTTCGTAACGAACCTTACGAGCAATTCGGTTTCGGGCTGAATTTCCTGGTCTTTATGGAACCCTATATGCAAGCCATTCCTGAGGCAGGTTTGGGAGAATTAAGCGAAACCAATGCCATGTCCTTCGTCTTCTTTATGTTCGTCGAAACAATAGCGTTAATTCACTATTACTACGATTCGTTCATCTGGAAGGTCAGCAACAAGAAAACACAGAAAGGGCTGTAGGACAATGGAAGAAGCAACCCCCAATCCTGTGAAGACGATCTTCGTTCGCTACAAGTTACTGTTCATCATTTATGGTGTGGCAATTCTGTTCGCCTTGTGGGAAGTCTTTGGAGTTCCCAGTGAAAACAGTCAGATGATGAAGGGACCCAAGGATCATCTGATGGCGAATGTGGATGAAGAGGGCTCTTACTACGATTTCCAGCGAACCAAATTTGAGGGGCGTCCTGAAGCTGATTATCTGGAAGGCATGAGTGAGCTACGCAAGTACAAAGCGGCATCCGAACAGATCAATGCCTTAAGAACTGAGGGAAAGCAGGCGGAAGCAACAGCCTTGATTGAAGGGGCTCGTGGGCACCTTGAGAAAGCGCGTGAACATTTCGAATCCGCTATCGAGCGGGGAGTGGTTAGCAATGAAGATCTGCTGGGGTATCACTGTTACACGTTGAAATTATTGAACGTTCCTGACGAGGAGTACCAAGTATCGCTGCAGCGATTTCGCAAGAATTTTCCGTTGATGCAATTGCCTGTCGAGCTGCAGGGACAGCCTGGGACACAATCGCCGAATCCCAATATGGCGACTCGAGCGTATGAGTAATCGATTTCCAAGTCTGTAGAGACCAATAAAAAACGACAGGAATTATCCTGTCGTTTTTTTGTGTTTGATCGGTAGCAAGAACCGGATGCCTATTTTTCGCCGAGGACTACGAACTGGCTGATGCGGGCTGCTTTTTCCTGCAGGGCCTGTTTTTCGGCATCTGTACTGGCTTGAGCGAATTTCTTGCGGATTTTGGCGAGTTTGATGCGTCGTGAGCGACGACGGGCAATTTCACGAGTACGTTCAACGCGTCCCATGGGGAACTAGTTCCTTTCCTGAAGTCTGTATGGCTTCGAATGTATTGGAATATATTGTTTTGTTGCGGTTCAAAAGGGAAGGGGTATTTTTAAGCAATTTGACAACCTTTTTCCAGTCCACGGCGAAAACAACCAGGTAGAAATCCTGTTAGTTAAGCTTGGTAGGAGGCTCTCGGTCAGGCCGTTACCGAGCTGAAATGCTCTAATGCCAGTTGTTTTAAGGCTCTCAGGTCCAGTTTTCCCGTTCCGAGGATGGGAATCTGTTCCACTTCCAGAAAACTGTCCCGGGAAGGGAGCCACAAGTTGGGAATATCGCATTCCCCCAGTTCTTTGAGGATCTGCTCGACTGATTTATTCAGCTTTTTATGGATAACGATCAGCCGTTCACCTTTGCTTTCATCCGGAATCGAAGTGACCGCCAGGCTGATTTCCTCATCATCATTCTCTGGTGAATCCACGATGTTCGTCAGTAACTGTTCGATTTTGATATGCGGGACCATTTCACCGGCGATTTTGGAGAATCGGCTTTGGCGACCCGTAATCTCGATGAAGCCATCCTGGTGAATGCGGGCAAAGTCTCCCGTGACGTACCAGCCCTCATGAATGACTTCAGCGGTTTTCTCGGGTTGATTCAGGTACCCCTTCATGACGTTGGGGCCTTTAACGAGGAGTAAGCCCTCTTGATCTGTACCGAGGTCTTCTCCTGTTTCTGGATTAACGACTTTGACACTGATGTTCGGTGCGGGGCGTCCGACGGTTCCCATCCGGGTTCCAACTTCGGTCGCCAGTTTGCTGCGATGATCGGGGACGTTGCAACTGACAAGGGGGGAAAGTTCTGTCGTGCCGTATCCTTCGGTCGGCATAACGCCGAATTTTTCGTAGAACTCGTTCGCCAGTTCCAGCGGCAATTTTTCTGCTCCCAGCACCACTGTGTCCAGCCGATGGAATTGCTCCTTGGTACAGCGTTTCAGATATCGTTTCAGGAAGGTCGGGGTGGTGATGATGACCGAGACTCCATACTTTTCGCACAGATTGCCAACCATTTTCACATCAACAGGATTGAAGTGATAAACTGCCGAAGGATCGGAGGACATCACCAGCCACAAGGTGGCCATGTAACCGAACGAATGGAAGAAGGGGAGCACACCGAGCAGGACATCGTTTTTGTTGAAATGTAACAACTGATTCACCGCATCCACATTAGTGGCGATGTTGTAATTCGTCAGCATCACCCCTTTCGGATTACCGGTTGAACCGGAAGTGAAAATGATGGTCAGGACATCGTCCGGTTTGATCTTCATCAGACCATGCATTCGCTCCAATAAAAAAATGGGCACCAGGTAGGTTTGCAGTACACCGACGATTTTATCAACCAGAGTGATTTCTGCTTTGAAGTCTTCCAGGAAGATTAACTCCGCATTCAATTCCATGGGGCGTTTTTCGAGGAATTTACGACTGGTCAATACATGCTTGATACCACATTCCTGAATACAGAAATTGACATCTTTTTCGGAGAGGGTGTAATTCAAGTTGACGGCAATCTTACCCATCATGGAGACCGCAGTGTTCGTGATACAGCCGGCAACCGAGGGGGGAAGTAACAGGCCGATATGTTCTTCGTTCTGGCCGATTCCTTTGCGTTTAATCAGTCGCTTGAAGAGGATTGACCCGGTGAGCAATTTGCCACCGTTGGCTTCCGAACCGGAGTAATCGGAGATTTTTCGCCGGAACAGACTCGTGCGGCATTGGCGTAGAAAAGCTCGAATAGGGACCATGACTCGTGATTTACGTTCTTGCATCAGTTCAACTCCCAAATCCTGAACCGCTTGACGGATCTGGTGGACGTTATCGGGTTTTTCAACAGGTTTACCAAATTTAATGGAAAGGGGATACCGTAGTTTGAGCGGGAACTTCCAGAAGAACCGCCCGCCACGATAGCTGAATAGGCTTCCCCACAGTTCATCCAGATAAACTGGGACGACCGGAGCGTCGGTTCCCTTGAGGATATGCATCATCCCTCCCTGAAACTGTTGCAGTTGCCCTGTGCGTGTCAGTTGCCCTTCCGCAAAGATGCAGACGAGTTCTCCTTGTTCAATCGCCTTGCGCGCTTCCTGGAGCGATTTCATGAGGGCTTTGGGACCCGCCTGGGGTTTGAGCGGGATCACTCCGAACAGTTTGGCGACCCATTTGATCCAGGGTTTACTGACATAATCTTCATAGGCAATCATCCGGATCGGTCGTGAAGAGGTCACCATGAGAAAGATACCATCGAGCCAGGTCACATGGTTGGCGACCAACAGGGCCCCTCCATTTTCAGGCAGGTTTCCTCTGCCGGAGACGCGTACTTTGTAGATCGTATGAGTAACCAACCAGACTGCGAAGCGGATCGTCGCGTTCGGAAGCAAGACAAAGATGTAGAACGCGACGGGTAACGTCGCCATCCCCAGTAAGAGGAAGATGGTGCTTGGTTCGAGATGGAGCTGTTCTCGCAATAACCAGAAGAGTCCTGAGGCGAGCAGGGTGAGCGTAAAACAGAGAAAATTGGCCGCCGCCAGAATTCGCCCACGACTTTTATCCGGACTGCGATGTTGCAGATACGAATCGAGTGGGATGTTGAATAAGCCCGCGGCGCCTCCCAGTACGAATAACCAGACACAGGACCAGCGATACGCGAAACTGGTCGATAGCGCATTGGAGGGATCTGCCAGCGTTCCGATCAAATAAAGCACGACCGAGCTTAAGAAAATCCCCAGCGCTCCAAGCGGGGAAATTCCAAGTTCGACATGGTCTCCTGACCAATAACCTGCCAGCACACTTCCGACACCGACACCGATGACCAGTACCGCAAGCAGGGGGCCGACCGCCGTTTGGTCCAGTTTGAGTTGAACCGTTCCGTAGGCATCGATATTCAACTGGGCCAGGGCGGCCAGAAACCAGAAGAAGGAGATTCCTAATGCTGTGCGAAATAGAGCCTTGCTTCTCCACAATTGATTGAGACTTTGAAATGTATCGGCAACGGGGTTTGTGGGAAGCGGTCGCTGGGGATCAGCGGCGGGAAGTTTTTTGATAAAGAGGCTGCTGATTAATCCCAGGGCTGCCAATGTCATCAGGATAATTGCTGCCGGATAGATTTTGAGGGAAGAGATCGGAACGGGGTGCTCATGATCAACGCCGATTAGATCAGCGATTCCCATTCCCACAACAAAACCAACGGCAGCAGCCACAATTGTGGCCATTCCCAGCAGTCCGTTTCCTTTGGACAACTTTTCGGATTTCAGAATCTCAGGCAGACTGCCAAATTTGGAAGGATAAAAGAGAGCACTCTGTGTACCCATCAGAAATACAACCAGGAACAGCCCCGTAATACTCCCCAACCAAATGCAAAACAGACCCAACAGCATGATCACAATTTCGGCGATTTTACATCCGATGATGACAGTACGTTTACTGTAGCGATCTGCCAGATAGGCCGCGGGTGTGGCAAACAGGAGATAGGGAATCGTAAAGCAGGCCAGTCCTAGCGAGAGTGCGGTCGATTCATCGTACACCATTTTCCCAATAGGGACGGCCAGCCAGCGAAAGGCATTATCGTTGATTGTCCCCAGAAACTGAGTCAGCCAGAGACCGAGATAACTGCGGGTACGCAGACCCCCTTTCTCGGTATTGGCATCGGAAACAGTGATCGTATTCATCGTGCTCGTTCATTTAGCGTAAGGAAATTGTCCCTGACTCCTATTCCTGAAGGCGTATAAAGGAGGACAATCACACGCGAAATCTTAGAGATTTTGTGGATCTTCTGCGAGTTTCCCGTCGAAACTTGTTCAGCTTTCCTGAGAACCTGCTTCCGCAATTGGTTTTGGGGGAGCAACAAACCGCTGGTTTACGGGACAAATTTGTACTGACCGCCGTTCTGCCGGGCCAGTTTTAGTACGGCCTCTTCACCGTCGCGATTGCCGATGCAATAGGTGTTGATGTCCACCCGCCCTTGATTCAAATCCTGGACGGTGTCGATCAATTTCAGATTGATTTCTCCATCGGTCAGAAAATGAATGACGTCGGGTTTGAGCGAGAGGGCAAGTCGAATCGCTTCACTCGGATCCGTTTCCCCCGCGGCCTTATGCTTGGCCATCCAGATCAAGGCTTCATCTGCGTTCGCTTCTCCTGCGGGCTGCATAAAACGTCCCGGCATCGGGAACGCGTCGGTGTTGAAAAAGATGATAAAGAACTTTTGTTCCGGCGACATGGATCGGATCGCCCGGATCAACTCGATTTTTACTCGTCCAAACCGGGTCTTTTCCCGGCCGGGATAAGGAGTGTTCATACTCGATGAACCATCGACGACATAGACAATGTCTTTTCCCGAAACATCAGAGTTAAAAAATCCCTGGCTTCCACTTCCATCATTACCGGTTCCTCTGCTCAGTTCTCCAATATTGCTGGTCAAATCGAGATTGGTTAAATCCGATTCCCAACTATTCGCCAGAGGGGAAGGAACTTCCGTCGGGAGTGGACTGGGAACAGCCACGGCTTGCAGCGAGGGTTGGACCAACGTTGGGGCAGAGGAATCCTGTTCAACCTCGTTCTTAACCGGTTCGATGGCGATTTCTTCAATTTCCGGGAGTTGGTCAAACGATTCTTCCCAGGTCGTGTCGAGTTTGACAAAATTCTTCCCCGCGGGGATCGAGAGCATCAGTTGCGCGAGTAATAAAATCACCAGTAAATGGACGATTGTCGAAAGTGACAAACTTGCGAACCATTTACGGTAATCGGGCGGGGGTGATTCGGTCGCAATCTGAGGGATCACATGAGTTTGCTCGGCATCGGTAGCCGATGGAGTTCCCGAACGCAGGCGAGGAGAAGATTTCAATTTGTCCGAGGTAATTGTGGACATATTGCCTGGTTTCGAAATTGCTGGACTGGCCGTTGTTCTGACTCTCCCTGCCAAACAGCGGCGGAACTCGGATGAATATTCGTTCCCACTAGCTCTGCATCAGACTGGATGCAGTATTCGGAAAAGGTTTTATTCCTCTCGAACCGTTTTCCCATTTCTTATACGTAAAGTACAGCCAATTATCCGGTTGTGCGAAGGTAAAAACCAGACGGAAATTGCTGGTTCACCGGCAACGGCCTGAGCCGGGCTGAAGTCGATTACTCACTTCGATGGAGGGGCTCTCTCCTGGAGAATAAATCGACCAGCAAAAGTCCCTTGGGAAACGGCTTTTCATGGTCGCTGCAGAAATCGGTTAAGTTCTGAAATATGTAACGGTTATGCCAGTCGGGGGAAGGGGGATCTGCTAACATAAGCTGGCTGGAGGCCTCCATGAGACGCCGGAAAAGCGTTCAGAAAAGTAGGGGGATCAGCAAAATGGGGAAATCCTCAAATGGATGAACAAACGAATTCAATTTTGTTTTTCGATGGCGTCTGCGGGATGTGTAACCGGGTCGTCGATTTTGTCATGCGGCATGACAAAACCGGAAAAATCAAAGTCGCCCCCCTTCAGGGAGAAACGGCGAAAGAGAAATTGCTGGAGGAAGATCGAGTCCAGCTTTCCTCTGTGGTGTTCATTAACCAGCTTGGTGTATTTCGACATTCGAGTGCCGTGGCCCGGTTGTTGTGGGAGCTGGGAGGGGTTTGGAAGTGGCTGGGTTGGTTGCTCTGGTTGATTCCCAAACCGATTCGCAACTGGGGATATCGCGTTGTAGCGAAGCATCGATACCGGTTTTTCGGCCAAAAGGAGGCCTGCCGGATGCCGACTCCGGAAGAACGGACGAGATTTCTCCCTTGAGGTCGGTCGAGTGACCCGTTGTAATAGCAGGGGTTAAATATCCTCTGGTTTCGTTCGAAAATTTCTAAAAGATTGAGATACGTTCGATGATGTTGCTCCGCGCTCTTTCCCGTTGTGCATTGGTTTTCCTCGTACTGGTTATTTTGAATGCGGGGCAATTTGCTCTGGCTGCGGGAGAGCAGGACGCTTCAGCGCTTCCGAATATCGTACTGTTCATCGCCGATGACATGGCCTGGAACGATTGCGAACCTTACGGGCATCCGCATATCCGAACTCCGAATCTGACTCGCCTGGCCAAGGGGGGGCTGACCTTCGACAACGCGTTTTTGACGGTCAGTTCCTGTAGCCCAACTCGGTGTAGTTTAATCACGGGACGTTATCCGCATAGCACCGGGGCCCCGAACCTGCACGAGCCTCTTCCGGCAGATCAGCATCTCTTTCCGGAAGATTTGAAAAATGCGGGGTACTTTACTGGAGCCTGTGGTAAATGGCATTTGGGACCTCACGCACAACGGGCGTTCAACAAAATCGATCGCAATCTGCATGCGTGGCAAGATTTTCTCAAAGAGAAACCACAGGATTCCCCATTCTTCTTCTGGATTGCCACGACCGACCCGCATCGGGATTATCAGCCGAACACGATTGCCAACCCGCATACGCCCGAGGATGCCGTGGTGCCTCCTTACCTGATCGATAACGAAGAAACCCGTAAAGATTTCGCGGCGTACTACGATGAAATTGGCCGACTTGATGAAGAAGTTGGTGCGATCTATGAAACCTTGGAAAAACAAAACTTGCTGGAGAACACTCTGTTTGTCTTCATCAGCGACAACGGTCGTCCATTCCCGCGATGCAAGGCGACAATTTATGACACGGGAATTAAAACACCGTTCATCTGTCACTGGCCGGCCAAAATTAAACCGGGAGAACGGACCGCGGCGCTCACCAGTACCCTGGATCTGGCTCCAACATTCCTGACAGTGGCCGGTTTAACTCCGGGGGAAACCTATCAGGGAAAAGAATTCACCAGCGTGCTTTCCAATCCGGAAGCGAATTACCGGGAATATATTTTTGCGGAGCGGAATTGGCATAACTTTGATTTTTGGGGCAGGGGTGTCCGGTCGCTGAAATTCAAATACATCCACAACAATTATCCAGACAATTACGATACGCCGCCGGCCGACGCTGTCCGGTCACCCTCGTTTCAGGAGTTAGTCAAAGCGAAAGCCGCAGGAACTCTTGAACCGCAACAGAAATCGTACTTTATTCATCCTCGTCCTGTAGATGAGTTGTATGACCTCGAACAGGATCCGCTTGAATTTAACAACCTCGCTGGAGATCCAGCCTATCAAGAGGTCTTGGCCCAGATGCAGGCGGAATTGTCCAATTGGCGGGAACGGACCAACGATCCCCAAACTCGCACGCCAATTCCGAACGACTTTGATGCAACCACTGGGGAACGTATTCGTCCCACACCGACACAGAAATAATAAATTCAAAACGTTTCGTGCAACGTCAAAAGAGATTGCCAAATTTCGGAACGTTCTTAGTTACGGAGATTTAACAAACTCATGGCTGAACCTGAACCAACAGTTCCTTCTACACTGAATCCGGTTGTTAAATATCGCTGGTGGATCTTAGCCGGCATTTTGATCATTGGTGTTGGTTTGCAAATTGCTGCCTGCATTCATTTTGCAGATGACCGGACATCTCAAGTCTTTTCGTATTATCCTGTCACGGGGGGGACCTGTTTCTCGCTCATTTTGTGGTGGTGTTTTGCATCTGGATTAAGCCGGCGTACCCGCCTGGTCGGATTGGGAATGTTAGCACTCCCGGCCATCGTTTTTGTCTCGTTATTTGAATACAAACGATTTCAGGGAGACATGGTTCCTACTTGGGAATGGCGCTGGCAAACTTCCGCGGAGGAAAAACGGTCTGTCTTTCTGGCTTCCCAGTCCGATGTTAACTCAGATTTGACCCAGCAAACCTTGACAGTCAGCGAAGGAGACTGGCCCCAATTTCGAGGCGTAAATCGAGATGGCACCGTATTGAATCTGGGACTCGACCCGGATTGGGAAACGCATCCTCCCGAATTGTTATGGAAACATCCCGTGGGAATGGGGTGGTCTTCATTCGCGGTGGTGGGGGATTATGTCTTCACGCAAGAGCAGCGGGGGACAAAGGAAGCTCCTGAAGAATCGGTTGTCTGTTACGATTTGAATACGGGAGACCAGCGCTGGGTGTATGCCGATCCGGTTTGGTTCAGTGAGACGTTGGGTTCCGATGGACCTCGTGCAACCCCCACGTTTTTTGACTCTAAAATTTATGCGCTGGGAGCAACCGGTATTCTGAATTGCCTGGATGCTTCAACTGGCAAGCTGATCTGGACACGGAATATCCTCGAAGACGCTGAGGCGGAGAATTTGGTCTGGGCGATGTCAGCTTCACCACTCGTTTATGAGGACTACGTCGTCTGTAACCCAGGGGGAGATAAAAACAAGGCCGTTGTGAAGTATAACCGGCATGACGGAAGTATCGTCTGGCAATCAGGCAATGGGGCTGCGGGTTACGCGGGGGCGGTCTTGGCGACATGGAACGATGTCCGACAGTTGATTGTGTTCGATGGGGATAAATTAGGGGCCTATGCTGATGAGACTGGCGAGGAGCTTTGGTCTTATCCCTGGACGAATCAACCTAAAGTGAATGCAGCACTCCCCGTAGTACTGGACGACGGAACGATTTTTATCAGCTCGGGCTATGGGGTAGGTTCCGCTCGACTTAAACCTGTGCAAGAAGCAGACGGGAAGTGGAACGTCACAGCGGACTGGGTTGCTAAGAACCGGTTCCGGCTGAAATTTCAGGATGCCGTGTTGATTGGAGATTACGCTTACGGGGCGGATGATAGCGTGCTCGCTTGTCTTGACTTGTCGAATGGCAAGCGGCTGTGGAAAAAAGGACGCTATGGTTACGGACAAATAATCCGCGTGGATGATTATATTGTCGTGTTAAGCGAGCAAGGGGAACTAGCCCTGGTCAAAGCTACTCCGGAAGGGATGACTGAACTTTATAAAAAACAGGCACTTCAAGGTGGCATTACCTGGAATCATCCCGCACTGGCTGAGAATAAGTTATTGATTCGGAACGCCGAAGAAGTCGCCTGTTATGCGTTGCCACTAAAGAAATAAGCCGTTCAAAACTTTAGAAAAGGGTAGCCCAGACAATCTTGAAAAGTTGTCTGGGGCGCGGAGCGGCAAGCAGAAATCTGGAACGTGCCCAAGAGAAGTGTGGCGGCTTTCAGGCGTTCTCGTTGTTCTCGCCCAGTTGCAGATCCACAAACGTTCCGGTCGATTTATTTTGATCAGCCTTGCCACAACCGCCGCAGTTGGAGCCACAAGCCGATCCTCCTTTTCCTGATTTTATCTGTCGGAACAAGGTTCGTGCTTTTGACCCCAGATAAAAGACTCCGCCCAGGACAATTAACAAGGCGATGCTCATTTGCCAGAACTGATTCATGGAACAGTCTCCAGTCAAAGGAAGACTCAGGCGA
>JAGQQC010000609.1 GCA_020426395.1 Planctomycetaceae bacterium | reverse complement strand
CCGGCTTTGTGCTTCGCCCGGGTATCTTCGAAGTTGGTCACGGGAATCGATTCCGTGACATCGGCGACGGTGAAAGCAACACGCTGATGTTCGGTGAATCGTTACTCGGCTTTTGGGGAGACGGATACAGTTGTTGTGCCAGTATCCACGATGATCGACCGGACTTTTTCTCTCACTTTGTCTATGAACCAACAGATGATGAGTCCGATTTGGCTACGGAAAATGTCTTTTTGGAATCCCAGTTCTTTGGCTTCGGCAGTGCCCACGGGGATATCTCTAACTTCGCCGTGGCAGACGGAAACGTCCGTTCGATTTCACACACCATCAATCGAGACGTTCTCCGAGCTTTGGTGACTCGGAATAATGATGAGAAATTCAACTTGGAAGATGCCCGTTAAATTTTTTCTGAGTGGAAATAATTGGGTTCATCTTTTGTTTCAGGCACGTTCATAGGGAAAAGCGACCACCTCCGGGAGGGTCGCTTTTTTCATGAGCCACATGAGCAATCGCTCAAGTCCCAGCGCGACTCCGGAACTGGCTGGATAGCCTGCCCGTGTTGATTTCAGAAACTGTTCCGGTAAGGGCAAGGGAGCGTGGCCTTCCCGAATGCGTAATTCATTCTGTTTTATGAAACGGCGAGACAGTTCTTCAGCATTCGTCTCTTCGTGGTAGCCATTACAAATTTCGATTCCGTTGAGATACAACTCGAATCGTTCCGCGACAGGGAATTCATCAGCACGAACCCGGGCCAGGGCAGCCTGGCTTGCCGGATAATCAATCAGAAATTGGGGATGTTCGATTCCCAAATGGGGTTCGATTTTCTCGGCCAGAAGTAGGTTGAGCCAACCATCCCGATCGGAATCTTCCAACCCGGGGGGGATTGATGTTTGATGTTCTCTCGCGAGCTGTTGCAATTTTTCCGTGGATAAACACAGTACTGATTTTCCCAGGTACCGTTCGAACGCGTCGTTGTAAGTTAATCGTTCGAATGGTTTTTCACTCAATGGTGGGGTGTTCGGAGAAGTCGCCGTGACCTCTCGTATCAGGCGTTCTACGAAATTCATTTGAGCGTGATGATCTTCTCCGCTGGCATACCATTCGAGCAGAGTGAACTCCGTGTTATGGCGATCTCCTTGTTCCTGCTGACGAAAAACGGAAGAGAACTGGTAAATGCGGTCCGCTCCTGCCGTGAGTAACCGTTTCATGTGCGCTTCCGGTGAAGTTTGTAGAAATCGGTCGCCGGAGATACTCGGGTCATTCAGCCGTAACGGGTTAATATGGGCATCGATGATGGTCTCCCGGCTCAGAACGGGAGTGGAGACCTCCCAATATCCAGAAGCTTCAAAAAATGCTCGCAGGGACCGTACGATGCTCGCACGGGCTTGCAAGTCGGCGATGGTGGCCGACGGCTGCCATGAGGAAGGAGGGGAGTTCATTGCCAGAATTATGTTTACAGCGGGGTGATTACAGGGGCTTCGGAAAACCACTTATCTTAACACGGGAAGCCGTCATTCGCCCGGTTCCCTCTGCTGAAATTATGTCGGAGATCAGAGGCGGATTGAGTGAGGCATTCGTGAATAGACGTGATCAAATGATCTGTGCGGGCATAATTACTCTCTCGGAATAAAAACCGCAATGTATCCAAGAGCCTGTTGACAGGGCATGAGTCCCGGTTAGAATATTGTTGTTGAGATTAAGTCTCATTATCGATTCAGGAAGTCATCTTCTCTGAGTTCTGAAGTGAACTTACCTCATGCTTTTATTGCACCTGCCCCGTCCCAGTGGGGTCTGGTTATTTTCATCCGAGTTTTATTCGACCGGATGAGAGTCACTCCGGATAACACTGCGGCCATTAAATGACGAATAAGTTTGTCGGATAGCGATCCCTGCTATCCAGATCAAAACGCCCCGATTTCTCACTCCCTTATTTATCCGACCCGAGAATCATTGATGACTGTCAAACAGCCTTGCCAGGATCGTATGCTGTGCCACTGTCTGAAAGTGCGCGAGTCTGACGTCCGTCACAAATTCGAAACAGGGGAAGCGGTCTCCGTCCCCTGCATCGTCCAGCAGACGGGAGCCGGAACGGGCTGCACCGCCTGCGTACGTCGTATCTCCAAAGTGCTTGAAGCTTACCCC
>JAGQQC010000608.1 GCA_020426395.1 Planctomycetaceae bacterium | reverse complement strand
AACTATAGTCGATCATATCATCATAAACCGTCGTGCGGATAAGCTTGGTTATGCGAAATCGTGTTGCATATTGGGTTTGCTAATGAAGGAAGATGCCAACCAGTTGGGCGACCTCAGTGAAGCTTTCAGTTGGATTGAAAAAGGGGCGAATCTGGGGGAGCCCAGTGCTCAAAGCGAACTCGGTGTCATGTACCTGAAAGGTTTCGGTTGCAATAAGAATGAGCAAAAAGGAGTCGAGTTGATTCAGAAAGCGGCAGATCAAAATGTATCGATAGCACAATATCAGCTCGGAACACTCTATACAGAGGGATTGGGAGTCGAAAGAAACTCGAAGAAGGCGATCTTCTGGCTGAGTTGTGCAGCATCCAGTGGACTGCAGGAAGCGAATACCTACTTGCGGGAAAATTATAAATTTTGATCGAAGAAGAGGATTTCGGAGGGGCGAGAATAGGTTCATTTCAAAATGAGTTATTTCGCGCAACTCCGCACCATAAAATGACCGATCCGATATCGAATTCGAGTAAGGAGCATGCCAATTGCTGTTAAGGTTTGCGTGGTCTAGGCAGTGTCACGATAATAATGCTTAAGCAGACCGGCAAGACGCTCACAAGATTCAGTCTTGCCGGCAATACATCGTATGTCGTCCCCAGGTTCAATCAACTGATTATCCAGTCCGTGATGATTTCGTTCTAAAATGCGGTTTTCGTCCGGTCTGAGAGCGATACCCGCCCATTACTTGGCGCGGTTGATTTTCCTGCGGTATAATTTGCACTCCCATCCATGACGGAGTTGTAATGATGATTGATATCGATGAGGCGTATGTAGATTCCGCGGCCCCAAATGCCGGGGCGATCAAGAATGGTCGCGGACTGGTTCTTAAAGGGAAGTTTATCAAACTTCATAAATCGGACGAAGGGGACCTTTTATTTGGAGAGTGTCAAGGAAGTGGTCGTTCCAACTATCAGACCTCTTGCGATTTCTCTCAGCCGGAAAAACCTGTTTTTCGTTGCAGTTGTCCGAGTCGACAGTTTCCCTGTAAACATGGGTTGGGGCTGTTGTACGCTTACGCACAAGGCAAGTCATTTGATGTTGCAACTGTTCCGGAGGATTTAGCGGCCAAGCGAGAAAAATCGGCGAAGCGGGTCGAAAAAAAGAAAGTCGATGCTCAAAAACCACGCAAAGTAAACCTGACTGCTCTCAAGAAAAAGATCAACGCACAATTGAGTGGGTTAGATTTGCTCGAAAAACTGACCCACGACCTGGTCCGTACCGGCATGGGAAGTACGACAGTCAAAACCGCCTCTCAAATTGAACAGCAAGCCAAACAACTGGGAAACGCTTATCTACCTGGAGCGCAAGCAGCGTTGCTGAATTACACCAGGCTGTTCGCAGGGGAAGATGGACGATTTGATGATCAACGCAGTTCATCACAGAGGGAAGCAACATACAGTGAAGCGCTCGATCAGCTTTCCAGGTTAAATGCGATCATTCGTAAAGGGCGTGACTACTTGGAGAACCGCCTGAACGACCCGAATCTTGTTCCCGAAACCGATACTTCTATCGCGGCCTGGCTGGGGCACGCCTGGCAACTGCGGGAATTGGCTGATGCAGGACTGATTGAGAAGGATGTCGAACTGGTGCAACTGGCGTTTAACAGTTACGACGACCTCGGCCGAAAAGAATACGTCGACACTGGCATCTGGGTGAATCTCTCCACCGGCAAGGTTCAACTGACTCAGAATTTTCGACCTTACCGGGCGGCAAATCATATTAGATCGGATGATAGTTTTTTTGATGTCGCTCAGGTGGCGGAACTTTATGTCTATCCGGGCGACGTGAACCCTCGCATTCGCTGGGAGAGCATGCAGAAACGGTCTCTGCAACCAGCCGATCTTGGTCAGTTAAAAAAACTGGCTCACGGCGACTATGCCAAACTGGTTAAGGAAGTCAAATCAAACCTGAAAGGTCCGCTGGCAGACAAAAGCCCTGTTTATCTTATTCAATACTCCAAATTAGGAATGGTTGACGAGCACCTGGTTGTGGAAGACGGGAAAGGCGAGCGTCTCGTCCTGGCTGAATCGTCAAGAATGGAAGAACCCCCCAGTTGTTATTTACTCGGTTTACTTCCACTCGCATTGCAAAAGAA
>JAGQQC010000607.1 GCA_020426395.1 Planctomycetaceae bacterium | reverse complement strand
CCAACGGCCTGTAGATAATTTAGAATGTCGTTTTCGATTTTATCATTCAGAGAGACACCTTCCGGCACCACGGTAACCCAGTCGGTCGAAGCGAGACGACAACCGCCTCGAACGGCCGTTTCCAGCTTGTTGGAAACATCAAGAACTGTCCCCAGTTCCACAACGCCCATAATGAGGATCAGGAAAATGGGAGCCGTAAGTGCAAACTCGACGGCAGCCGCTCCTCGTCGTTGCTCGTTGCAACGTGAGTTTTCAGTCCTACTAATAAATGACGTTTTCATGACTTACTCGCTTGAATTTTTGTTTTCTCTAAAACCGTGTGTGAGTCGAATCTGGTTCACAAAACCGGATCAGAAATCATATTTCTATTCATGACGCATGACTGCCTGTCCTTTGAGCGTCAGGTTCTTCGCCCAGAAAGGAGGCATAATTGCGATGTCGTCGTAAGGAACTTCGATATGGACAACAAACAGTTGCTGTGCATCGGCTGTCGACAGTTCAATGTCTGGCAGATCGCCATAACTGATGCTGTCAGGATCAACATTGTTTTCATCAAATACAGAAGCGTCCTTCACCATGATGTTGGCACTACTGGCAGCAAAGGCCTTGTTCACAATGTTGGTAGCCATATCCGAGACTTGCTGTGTCGTAATATCATTGGCCACACCGTATCGTGCAGCCTTAGTGGCTGCCGCGTTCAATGTGTTCACCACCATGTAGGCGTGTGTGAATTCCCACATGGCAAAGATGAAGAGCAGAAAGACCGGTAATACCACCGCTGTCTCGACCAGGGCAGCCCCTCGTCGCGAATCGTCTTGATAAACCGCTGGTTTTCGTACAGTCCGTAACATGACTGAAACTCCGTGAAATGGGGATCACAGGTGACTGCCTCACAAGGGCAGTAGATTGACTCCCGTTTTTCAAACTAATGTTCACTTTGAACCCTACTCAGTCCGGATCCTTCGCTACGGAATAAGGCTGCACGTAAAACTTAGGTCGAAAAATCAGAACGTGCGGGAAAATTCTCTAAAGTTGACTAATGCAGTCACTCGCGACTAACGGGGGACCAGACAATCAGGAAACCATCCGTTACACCTTTTCAGATTTGAGAGCCCGACTAAAAGGACGTATCTCACTACTCTGAAATGCTTTACTTCTGGTCTCAAAACTGGAATCCGTTCTCGATTTCCTCTGAAAATAGCGGGGTTCACTCAACGAATGGGGAGGAATCTATTTGCAGGTATTTACTGCTAAAATTCCGTGAGCCAACGTTGAACGAACTTTTTTTGCTCCCCGTTTCTTCTGAGTAGCCAAACGACTTGGTTGCCCCTGAAGAATCCGGATTATTGATTAAACCCCTCTGATCGGGATAACCGATAGTTCTGATAGCGTCTGTTTCGGGATGTGCATGGCGATGCTTTGTCCAAACAGTAGAGCTGCGAACGCAGGAGTTCGCAAACCGTTCCAGGAGTGGATTGTTAACCCAATCACACTGAATTTTTCTGGGATGGCAACATTGATCTGCAATATAGACCGCTCCGGTTATCCGGTGTTGGTCCTGCCTGTGGGGGGCAATCTAATGAACCGATTCACCGGTTTCACTGTTCTTTGCGCCGGACTGATTTCACTCATCATGGCCGAAACGGCCACCGCACAGGCTCAAGCGGGGCCACCTCACCAGGTCCGTCGTGAAAAATCGTCCATCCAGCAAACAGCTTACTATGCCGCACACAGGTCCGAAGCCTACTGCGAAGAGTGCCAGCAACATGGGCATTCCGCCCATTATCATTCCCCGTCTCCTGCCCCCGTCTATTACCGACAGACGCACGAACCAGGCATGAAAGGCAAAATCAGCCGGCACTGCTCTCGTACATGGAATAAAATAGGCCGTAAATGGGAGCGCTGGAATTCATTCTGGTACCAGCAAGATCAGGTATTCAAGCAGCGGATGTTAACACAAAGTGTCGCCCTGTTTGGCGAACATGAAGAATTACAGCAACCGATGGTTTGCGATCAATGTCGACATGGAATTCCACATTATCTCGCTCGCAACCATGTTCCTCAATATCCACGTGACGAACCCGCGATTATTCAACCCACTCGCGAAATGACTGTTTCCCAAGCGAAACCCGTGCAGCAATCCATTCCGA
>JAGQQC010000606.1 GCA_020426395.1 Planctomycetaceae bacterium | reverse complement strand
TCACAACCAGGTTAAGGACTTGAATCCACTCTCGGGAGTCACTGGAATCAGTTCACTCGGCTTGTCTCATAACCAGGTTGAAGATCTCTCCCCGCTGAAAGGAATGACTGAACTGCGCTACACGATGATGCAGCACAACAGTATCAGTGACATCACACCGCTTGTGGAGATGGCTGAAGCCGATGCAAACGGCCCGAAGCGATTTGCCCCTTACTGGCGCTTATACCTCAAGGGGAATCCGCTTTCCGAACAATCTCAAACGGCTCTCATTGAACGCCTGAAAGCGATTCATACACGAGTTGATCTCGAACGCGACTAGAAGTGATCCTAAAACCCTCTGATGGGTCATCTTCTCACTTCTGTTACAGGTTGAAGAACAGCCACAACCGGGTTTTAGGATGGGTTCCAAGTCTCCTGTAACAAATCCGTTTCGCGCGTGACGTTCAGTGCCGGGAATGGTAGAGTGGGGAACTCTCCTTTTCTCTATCATTTTTCTAAACAGAAAACTGCTTCCCCATGCGCCGTAATGTGGTCTCAGTACAGACCGCCGCAGAACTGGTTGAATCGGGACAGACCGTCGTCACAGCCGGTTTTGTCGGCATTGCTTTTCCCGAAGCCCTCGCACTCGGATTGGAAGAACGTTTTCTCCAGTCAGGGGAACCACACGATCTGACGATTCTCTACGGAGCTGGTCAAGGAGATGGTGCAACCCGTGGCATTAACCACTTTGCCCATGCAGGCATGGTCAAGCGGGTCATCGGCGGTCACTGGGGCCTCGTGCCCGGGATGGGAAAAATGGCGCTGGCGAATAAAATCGAAGCATACAATTTTCCGCAGGGTGTGATTATTCACCTGCTACGTGATATCGCCGCGGGGAAACCGGGAACGATTACCCATGTCGGATTAGAGACCTTCGTTGACCCCGATCAGACCGGAGGGCGTCTGAATGAAATCACTACCGAACCGCTTGTAGAAAAACTGCAACTATCGGGACGTGACTGGCTGTTCTACAAAGCCTTCCCTATAGACGTCGCCCTGATACGCGGAACGACCGCCGATCCACTCGGAAATATTACGATGGAACGGGAAGCCATGATCGGGGAAGTCCTCGCTGCTGCGCATGCCGCGCGGAATAGTGGGGGTAAAGTGCTTTGTCAGGTGGAACGGCTCTCCGAAGAACGCGCTACGGCCCGTGAAGTCAACATCCCCTGTCACCTGATTGATGCCATCGTCGTCGCTCCGCCGGAACACCACCACCAAACCTTTGCCAGCCAATTCAACGCGGCCTTCAGCGGCACGACACATGCTGACGAAAAACATCACCTTGAACCTCTCCCACTCTGTCCCCGCAAGATCATCGCCCGGCGCGCGTTTCTGGAAGTTCGCCAGGAAAAAGTGATTAACCTGGGAATCGGCCTTCCCGAGGGAGTCGCCCGTGTCGCGCAGGAAGAAGGGTTAGAGGATCATTTTCTACAAACGATTGAATCGGGCTTAATAGGAGGAACACCCGCGGGAGGGCTCGATTTCGGGGCCTCATATTTTCCACTGGCGATGATCGACTCCGCCAGTCAGTTCGATTTCTATGATGGCGGAGGGCTGGACGCGACCTGTTTGGGGGCCGCAGAAATTGATGCTCAGGGGAATGTCAACGTTAGCCGTTTCGGCAATCGACTTCCGGGAATCGGGGGATTCGTGAATATCAGTCAGAATGCCCGCAAGGTTTTCTTCTGCGGTACGTTTACGACCGGAGGATTGGAAATCTCCATCCAGGACGACGGCTTACAGATATTGAAAGAAGGGGCGACTCGTAAGTTTCTACACGCAGTGCAACAGATTTCTTTTAGTGGGAACTACGCACTTCACCGAAATCAGCAAGTCTGGTATCTGACGGAACGAGCCGTGTTTGAATTGACGGCGGAGGGGCTCCGATTAGTTGAATTAGCCCCGGGCATTGATCTAGAGCGAGATATTCTCGCACAGATGGAATTTGAACCTATCATTGACAACTACCAGCCGATGCCCCGCGAGATATTCGTTGCTGGAAAAATGGATCTCAAAATGGAATAAGCGAAATCCATCAAGCCCTCAGGATCCCGGTTTGCGGATCCCGCTTTTCATCAGCAACCAACCAAAGACCAGGATCGATACTAACCCGATCGTATACTTAACCGGTGTGAGGTGTTTCCACTGGTACA
>JAGQQC010000605.1 GCA_020426395.1 Planctomycetaceae bacterium | reverse complement strand
GGCCAGCAAGTCGATGTGCCGCTCTACACGGAAGATCCCGCCAAAAGCTCTCCGGTTCAAGTCTGCCGCAATGGACTGAAGGAAGCCAAAAAAGCCGGTGATGTGCGAGTGCTGATTCTCGACACCGCCGGTCGTTTGCACGTCGACGAAGAACTGATGGCCGAACTGGAATCGATCGATCGATCGGTCCACCCGGATCAGGCATTGCTCGTCTGCGACGCAATGACTGGGCAGGATGCCGTTAACAGTGCCAAAACATTTAACGACGCTCTCGAAATTGATGGCGTCATCCTCTCCAAAATGGATGGGGATACCCGCGGCGGAGCGGCCCTTTCCGTCAAGCAGGTGACCGGCGTACCGATCAAGTTCATCGGTGTCGGCGAGCAGTTGGACAAACTCGACGAGTTTCACCCCGACCGAATGGCCTCCCGAATTATGGGCGGCGGCGACCTGCAAACCCTGATTGAAAAAGCGCAGAAAGAATTCGACGCTGACGAAATGGAGCGTCAGCAACAGAAAATGCGCGAAGGGAAGTTCACCCTCGAGGACTTCCGCAATCAGATGAAAAAAGTTCGCGGCATGGGCTCGATGAAGGATCTCCTGAAATTACTTCCCGGTATGGGGGGCATGATGGAAGCCTTTGATAATGTCGACACCGAAGGAGAACTGAGCCGTATCGAAGCGATTATCAGTTCCATGACGATGGACGAACGGGAAAACCCGCAGAAGATCGACCGCAGTCGCCGTAACCGGATCGCCATAGGTTGTGGATGCGAGCCGAACGAAGTCAGCCAGCTCCTCAAGCAATACGACAGCATGGCCGGCATGATGAAAAACATGGCCGGCGGCAGCAAGCATGAACAGCTAAAAGCGATTCGGCAAATGCAGGAAATGGGTTTCGCCGATCCAAGTGGAAACCTTCCCAAAGAAAAAAACCGTAGCAAACGGGGAGCCCAGCTTTCCCGGGATGACAAACGGAAACAGAACAAACAGAAGAAACAGGCTCGGAAAAAAAACCGACGCCGTTAAACACTCATCAATAGAAACATAACTTCAACTAACCAACTTCAATTCAAGTATTTGAATTCACCTTCAAGGAGTTAATTCGTGGCAGTTCGAATTCGTATGAAAAAACTGGGTCGCAAACATCGCCCGTTCTACCGGGTTTGCGTGATGGATGCCCGGTCTCCCCGAAATGGAAAAACCATTGAGGAACTCGGTCACTACGATCCGATGGTGGCTGACAAAGCCGAACGGGTCAAATTGAACATGGAACGGGTCGATTACTGGCTTTCTGTTGGCGCTCAGCCGAGCGACAAAGTCGGCACCCTGATCAAGAAAGTCAAAACCAACAAATTTGGCTCGGCTTCTGCACCTCCTCCGATGCAGGCTCCCAAGCCTCTCCCCGAACCTGAAGCGGAAGCTCCCGCCAGTGAAGAAGCCTCTGCTGAAGAAGCTCCTGCTGAAGAGACTGCCGAAGCCAGCGAAGAATAATTCGCACCGCTTCGATTGGTCTCAAACCAGGGTGAACCCGATTAAGAGTTAACTGGTACTTGATGAACCATGCGATTTGACATCCTCACCCTGTTTCCCGGCCTGTTCGATGGATACCTGCAACAGTCGTTACTGAAGCTGGCCATCCAAAACGGATTGGTGGAAGTCAATACCTGGGACTTCCGCCAGTGGGCCACCGGCAAGCATCAATCTGTTGATGACAAACCGTATGGTGGTGGACCGGGAATGTTGATAGGTTGTCAGCCGGTTTACGACTGTGTCGAAGCCGTCCAGGCCGAAGGCCAGCAACCTGGTCAATTGGTCATGATGACCCCCCAGGGACGGCGACTTGATCAGAAACTGGTCGAAGAGCTGGCAGAGTATGATCGACTGGTCATTCTCTGTGGTCGATACGAAGGTTTCGACGAACGTATTCGCGAAGGACTTAAACCCCTCGAAATATCCGCGGGCGATTTTATCGCCAACGGCGGGGAAGTCCCGGCGATGCTCGTTGTCGATACCGTCATCCGTTTGATTCCCGGTGTACTGGGAGATGAGACGAGTGCGAAATACGATTCGTTTTCGGACGCCGGTCTCCTCGAATACCCTCAGTACACCCGACCACGGGAATTCCGGGGCATGAAGGTGCCGGAAGTCCTGTTAAGTGGCAATCATCAGGAAATTGAGCGGTGGCGTAAGGAACAAAGCCTG
>JAGQQC010000604.1 GCA_020426395.1 Planctomycetaceae bacterium | reverse complement strand
CGGAGTACGAGCATGTCATACTTGATATTCTGATTGATTTTGGCGATTTCGGGATCTTCGAGTATCGGTTTTAAGCGCGTTGCGACCAGTTCTCCATCCAGGTGATCACTGTCAGGGCTGTTGACGGGAAGGTAATAGCCGTGGTTTTCTTTCCAACAGAATGCCCAACCGACAATGTCTGCCTGTAAGGCTGTCAGCGAAGTCGTTTCGAGGTCGAAGCAGAATTCTTTTTGTTTTTTCAGTTCTTTGAACCAGGCTTCAAACTCCTTAGTAGTGCGAATGACTTCCCAAGTTTGTTCAATTTTGTTTTGCGTCGCGGGTTGAAGTTCTTCGCTGAACCGTTTGAATCCGAACTCCTGGAAGAGAGCTAGCAGTTTTTCCCGATTCGGTGCGGAAACCCGAGCCGCATCGAAGTCGAGATCAAGGGGAAGCTCCTGGTTCAAAGTGACCAGTTTGCGACTAAGTAAGGCCTGATCAGCATACTCTTTCAGGTTCTGCTTCAGCTTGGCCCCGCTTACGTCGTCTGCGTGGGAGAGCACGTTTTCCAGTGTTCCATATTCTTCGAGCAAGGCTCGCGCTTTTTTGGGACCGACGAGGGGAACACCGGGAACATTATCAACGCTATCTCCCACCAGCGATTGAAAGTCGATGACTTGATCAGGGCGAATTCCCCAATCGTCTGCCAACTCTTTCTCGGTCATGAAGACATTTTTTCGTGGGTTGTAAAGTTGAACCTGCGGGCCGATGAGCTGACGGGCATCTTTGTCACTGGTCACAATCCGGACTTCCATTCCCTTCTCTGCCGCCTGACGGGCGAGAGTGGCAATGACGTCGTCTGCTTCCCAGCCATCCAGCTTGATGCAGGGAATATTAAAAGCCTCGATCAATTCAAACAGGCGAGGGATCTGGGAAAGTAAGTCGGCGGGGGTTTCGCTCCGGTTGGCTTTATACTCGGTGAATAATTTATTCCGCGTGCCTGGTCCCTCTCCTTCGAGAGCACAGATCAAGTGAGTTGGTTGATGGGTGCGGATGATATTTTGCAGGTCACGAGTAATTCCGAACAGGGCGTTGGTGGGCTGCCCCTGGGGGCTCGTCATGGTTGGAATCGCATGAAAAACCTGAAATAGTAGTGAAAAAGTGTCTATTAGAAACAGGGTGTCGGCCATGAGACAAGCTTTGAAGCTGGAGAGCAAATCGATCCGTGGGAGGAGAACAGGTAATGCCCGACCGGAACCAAAGGCTGGGTGGGCCAGCCGGGCGGTCCCATTATGGCGAGTTGGCAGGAAGAACGCTACCAGGCGAAATGGCGGGAAAACACGAGAAGGCTTTGCCAAAACGCAACTGATTTCTTGAAAAACAGGCTGTTTCCCGGAGAATGGTCCCTCTTCAGGGGAAGCAGGTGGTACAATCTATCCCGCGGGACAAATAGCTGGAAATCATCCAGATTTCCTGACACTCAGTGCGGGCCTTCCAGAAGTGGGCAGAAGTCGAGAACCTGCTTGACTCTGCTCTTTCACCTTTTACACTTAAAATAGTGCGATTTCCTGTTTTGGGTCTCCACTTTGAGGCACTCTTCATACGCTCGTACATGCAACTGGTAGACTGCGGGATAGTCGTGATCAGGTTCTGATTGGATCAACTGTCTCCGGCAAATTCAGGTTCACCTGAAACAGGTCTCTTCCAAATCCACAAACAACTCACCTCGCAATACGATTTTCCGTCGTAAAGGTTCTCTCTGATGGCGAATTCCGAATCGAGCTTCGGGCTCAAAATGATGCTTTCGTTCTTCATCGTCACGACGTTGGGGCTCAGCGTCTGGCTGTTCCTCGGCTATCGGGACAAATTTGATGTCGAGAACCAGCTCGCTGTGAAAACAAGTGAAGCGACCAATGCCAAAAACCAACAGGGCAATGCGGAGCGTCAACGGGATGCGATTCAAGCATCATTGGGCATTGCCGAAAGCGCTCCTGAAAAAGTCATTGAGAAGCTGTCGGATGAAATCAAAGAAGTCTCGGGCGAGCAGATGAATAGTAATTTCGTCAGCGCAATTGTGGCTCAGCGGGATAAACTGCAGAACGAAAAACGTCGCGCAGACGATTTGCTGAATAAGCTGGAATCCACCATTACCAAAATGGATGACAACGAAAAAATCGCTCAACAACGAATTCAGACGGAAGCCGAAGCGAAAACAAAAGCCCAGCGCGATCTGA
>JAGQQC010000603.1 GCA_020426395.1 Planctomycetaceae bacterium | reverse complement strand
CCCTGATTTTGTTTCGAGGCCATCCATGTCAAAGTGTCCACAAAGGATTAATTTTCAAAGTTTTTTATGTCAAAAACCAGGCAACTTCCAATTAAGTCCAAAATATATAAGAATTTAGACAACTTAAGTCAATCTGAGTTTTTCCCGTATTCAGTTTGATAAAAACTTGAAAATATTACACGAACTGCAGAAAATACTGACCGAAAATATTGTTCATCGCCACATACGGGATGATGCCCTTTTATCAGTATCACGGTCGTACGAAATTGATCTAATCAATCAGATGTCCCGTTACTCACTTTGAACTTGCTACTCGAAATTGTTCCAACAGGAGGGAACCATGTTAGTCTTAAGCAGGAAGCCGGGAGAATCACTCCACTTGGGAGGCGACATTCGCGTCTCCGTACTAAAAGTCAACGGCAACCGTATCCAGATTGGTATCGAAGCTCCGCACGATGTCGTTGTTCGCCGTGCTGAATTGCAGGAAAAATTCGATCGGGATCTGTCAGACTCTCAAATTGGCTTTGAGTTAATTCCAGGTTAAGTTTTTCGCGTTATTATCTTGATCAGGTTTGCCGGTCACGCAATAGACGCACACCACTTATCCTATTCTCTCACGACCTATCCTGATGCAGTCAACCCCTGCGAGGCTCGAAGAGCGAGCTCCACTTCTTTCTGGCTTGCTTGACAGAACGCCGTGTTGGATGCTCTATTAGTGCGTGCCGGGTGCGGTTTGTTCCCCCAATGTCTTTAAGACATCCGTGTAGCGGACAATTTTCCGGCAACATCTCACCTCCGGTCTCGTGAAATGGCAGTATTACTTCCATTTCACCCCTCTCCCGATTCTCGCGAAAAAACACGAGGAATAACTTAATGCTTCGCCGTTCTTTTTCTACCCTGCTTTTTGTCTTTCTCTCCGCCGGATCCTTGTATGCACAGGATCCTTATTTCCAAGCGGAATTCATTTTTCCGTTACGGGAGGACCATAACCATGCCCCTGCAATCGTGGAACTGCCAAGCGGAGACATGTACGCCACCTGGTATCGGGGAGCGGGAGAACGTCAGGCCGATAACGTTGTGATCATGGGTTCGCTCAAGAAGAAAGGGGAAACCGAGTGGGGAGAAGATTATCAAGTCGCCGACTTTCCGGGCTTTCCCGATTGCAACACGGCGATGATCGTGGACCCCAAAGGGAACCTCTGGTTGTTTTGGCCCATCATTATTGATAATCGGTGGGAATCGGCCCTGACGAACTTCATGGTCACCAACCAATATGATGCGGAAGGCAAACCCGAATGGGGCCGTCACGGGGTCATGTTCCTTAAACCGGATGACTTTGAACAGGAACTGATTGAAAAAACAGACGCTTTACTACTCGCTCGCGAAGAGCCGCTCTCGGAACGACAGTCGAACTACTTCTCCGAAATCCGGGAACGGGCGGGTGACAAACTTTACCAGCGTCTCGGCTGGATGCCCCGCTGCAAACCGACCATTCTTCCCAGCGGACGAATCATATTGCCGCTCTATACAGACACCTTCTCCATCTCTCTGATGGCGATCAGTGACAATGGTGGAGTGAGTTGGCGTGCCAGTAAACCCCTATTCGGTTTTGGAAATATCCAACCGACCGTTTTGCGGAAAAATGATGGTACCTTGGTCGCTTACCAGCGAGACAACGGTTTCGAGAAGAAAATCAAAGTTTCCATCTCTGAAGATGATGGCGAAACCTGGTCTGACGCTGTTCCGTCCGATATGCCTAACCCAAGTGCTGGCATCGATGGGGTTCGCCTCGCGAATGGTCACTGGGTCTTGATCCACAACGATGTCGGCAAAGGACGCCACAAACTGGCTGTCTCGATTTCAGATGATGAAGGGGAAACCTGGAAGTGGACTCGCCGTCTGGAAGATCAAGAATCCGGCAGTTACCATTACCCGGCAATTATGCAATCGAAAGATGGACGATTGCATGCCATCTACAGCTACTTCACCAAACAAGAGGGTGGCAAGGAAGGCAAAACCATGAAGCACGCTGAGTTCGATGAAGCCTGGGTTCGTGCTGGCGAAGGAAATTAACCACCCGCATTAGCGAATAACTCAGCCATAAAAAAAGATAACCTGCGAATGCGGTTCCCCCCAGAATCGTCGCATTCGCAGGTTTTATTATTTCCGGAAGCTCAACGCAGGTATTTACTGGAACAATGATTTCAAGTGATTGCCGTGC
>JAGQQC010000602.1 GCA_020426395.1 Planctomycetaceae bacterium | reverse complement strand
GCACCGTGACTTACACAAAACCCCGCCGGGGCAGCCACCAATTTCCTCATTCCCTCCCTCTAAAATTCCCCTCACCAAGCCCCGTTCGTTCGCTTAAAACCTTGGGAGAAGAGGGGGAGCCTCCCTTTTCGGCTTGGCCCATCGGTCTCCTGCTGCATACAATCGAGTGTATGACTCCATTCGTACCTCCTCCCATCTCCTTATGCTGGGGAAGGGGGTTCCTAATTGCTCTCGGAAAACAAGCTCAGGCTCTAAACGATGATCTGGTCCCCTCTGACATTTCTTACCAGTTACCCAATCAGCCTCTTCCGAAAAGAACACTCTGGTCCTGCTCCAGGTCGATTGATCCCGTTGGGTATCTTCAGATTGTTCATGACGGGTTGGTTCCTGATCCCACAGCCCTCCCAAGCTGCTGAAGGGAAGGCTGCTAACGCCGAACCAACACAGGTCCAATCATCCGATTCCGGGAAAACACCTCTTGAGATTTACATTGAAGAACAACAGAAACAACCTCTCCTGATTGATGAGCTCACGTTTCCAGAACTGAAAGTTTCTCCCACAGAACAGGATGAGAATAAACGCAAAGCGCTGGCTCATTTTTTGACAGCCCGGTTGATGTTTAATCGGAATGCCCACCAACAAGCTCTGTCCGAGCTTCAAAAAGCCGCTGATCTTGATCCAGGTAGTAGCGAAATCTACGAGCTACTCATTCCACTGGCCATCGGAATGAATCAATCCGACCTCGTAGAAAAATATGTGACTCGGGCCGAGACAGCCGACCCGGAAAATTACCGATTACTGGTGCGAGTCGGGCGTTACATGCAACGTCAAAATCGAATAGACGAAGCCGTGCGTTTGATCAAACGAGCCACTGAATCGACCCGTCTGGATCATAAATCGGGCGAGTACGTTCTCTACCAATTCGAGCTGGGCCTCTTGCTGACTTTGACCAAGCAACTTGAAGATGCCACAAAATCATATGAAGTCGTCTTCGATGCAATACTTCATCCGGAAAACTATGAACTGGACGCCCAGATACAGGCCCGATTAATGGCCGACCGAGCCCAATCACTCGAACGGATTGGACGTGCCTTTCTTGAAGGAAACCGCCTCGATCTAGCAGAACAGGCTTTTCAGGCAGCCTCCGACTTCGGCACAGGGAAGCCTGCTGTTCTCGGTTACAACCTGGCAATGGTCTACTTGAAAAAAGAAGATTACGAAAAAGGCCTGAACAACCTGCAAGCCTATTTCGATGCCCGTCTTCAAACGAAAGGGCGGGATGCTTATGAACTACTGAAACAACTGCTTGAAAAACTGAATCGCAGTGAAGAACTGATTCCCCGCCTCGAAAAACTGGCTGACAGCGATCCTCGCAATTCCAAACTCAAATACTTTCTTGCAGAACAATACATCGAACAGGATAAACTCGATGAAGCTGAAACCTTGATCAAATCCACGCTCGAAAGTCGTGGTGATCAGGAAGGATTAATCAGCCTGGCAGAAATCTATTTCAAGCGTCGCCAGGTCGAACAGCTTCTCGATACGATGACCAACGCGTTCAAAAGTCAACAAAATCTGGAAGCGCTGCAGCTACTGATGAACCGGATTGAAGAGGATCCGGATCTAACCAAATCTCTCTTGGAACTGGCCGCTACTCGTCTGAATGAGAATCTGAGTTTCGAGGGTTCATTATTAATGGCAAAACTTGCCGAAAAAGCGAAACGAACAGAACTCGTTTCCCAGTTTTACGAACACGCGCTCGCAGAACGGAGTGATCGGGCCCTTCCCCTATACCAGTCCTGGGGAGAATACCTGATGCAGCAGGAAGAATACGAACAGGCAATCGAAGTCTGGAAAGCGGCTAACTCCGAGGCCCGTCTGAATAACTTCCGTCCGATTTTCCTTTCACGACAAGCGGACGCATTGGTAGAGCTGGAAAAATATGACGAAGCTTTAGAAGCCATCCGTCAGGCACGAACGCTCCGAGACACGAATGAATTTCATTTTCAGGAAGCCTGGATTCAATATCGTGCGGGCCATAATAAGGAAGCCATCGAACTGTTCGAGGAATTCCGGGCCATTGATGGACTCAATCAGCGTCTGCTTCGATCCTCGCATCTGATTCTCTCCAATCTCTATGTTCAAAGTGGAGATCTTGCCAATGGAGAAAAAGTGCTGGAGGACCTCATCAAATTCGATCCCGATAATCCAACAGTAAATAACGATCTCGG
>JAGQQC010000601.1 GCA_020426395.1 Planctomycetaceae bacterium | reverse complement strand
TCCGACTTAAACACAAGTGCCGGAGTCGCGATTCGTGCCATGAGGTTGAACGCGCGAATCAGTTCATGCGCTTCCGGCAGGTTTTCGCAATCGGTTCCCAGTTTTTTCCAGATAAATGCCACCGCATCCAGTCGCAGGATTTCAACACCTGTGTTTGCGATAAACAGCATCTCTTCTGCCATCGCCCGGAAGACAGCAGGGTTATGATAGTTGAGATCCCACTGAAAACTGTTAAACGTGGTCCATACCCAGGCGGCCATTCCATCGTGCCACGTAAAGTTTCCACGGCGAACCGTTGGGAAGATCTCGCGAAGAGTTTTCTCGTAGGCATCCGGCCATTTGCGATCAGGATAGATGTGATAAAACTGCTGATACTCACGCACGCCAGCCTGAGCCTGCTGAGCCCATTCATGATCTTCCGACGTGTGGTTGAACACGAAATCGAGTACCAGCGTGATGCCCACTTTGTGAAGATCCTGAGCCAGTAATCGCAGGTCGTCAATCGTTCCCAGTCTGGGATCAACCGACCGGTAATTACTGATGGCGTAACCGCCGTCGTTGTCACCCGGACGAACGGCGAAAAGTGGCATCAAGTGCAAATACGTTAGCCCCAGCTCCTGGAAGTAGCCGATGTGTTCGCGCAGTCGTCCCAGATTCTCGCTGAACAAATCCACATATAAGGCACCACCCGTCACGGTCTGCGACTGAAACCAGGTTGGATCGTTGATGCGCTGGCGATCAAGTTCCCGCAATGGCTCAGCTCGATCACACCATGCCTGCGCGGCTGTCAGCAGGATCTGCTCGGCGTGGTAGAAGAAATCGTAGCGAGTTCCGTACAGTCGAAACAGAATGCGAAACAAGTCACGCCAGTGTTCCTGCAGTCGGACCATGAATTCATGGCGGATCTGTTCATCCCGAGGCAATTGCCAGACAGGCTCCAGTCGCGGCAGAATCCTCTTCAGCGACAATTCGGCCTCAAAGGCAAGATCTTCGATCGCCCCTTCGCTATTCGATCGAGTCATTGGGAATCACAATGTCGTTTAAGAACTGGTAGTAGTTAATTCCTTCGATGATACCAGCCGCATGCGGCGCGGATGCAAAATACACCCGTGGTTTTTTTCGCAGCATTTCAAGTTCGCTGCTGTAGTTTGACACAACGACCCCCAGAGTTTTTCCCATCAGCATGCCGGCATCATTGCCGGAATCACCCGCTACAAGCACATGTTCCGGCTGGAATCCCCATTTCCACAAGAGGTGCCGCAATGACAGATCACTGCCGCCGCGCACGGGAATAACATCCAGGTACATTCCCAGCGATATAACGACCTTAGCACGAAGACCCGCTTCTCGGAGTGTTTTTCGGATAACAGCAAGCTTAGGTGCGATTTTTGTGTCCAGCTCGTAACACACTTTGTACTTGCCCTGATGTTCCTCACTCTGTGGAAACACGCCAGGCAGTCGGTCAAGGATTCGCCGAATCTCCTCGGGCTGCCATGCATCGCCGATTTGTTTTTGCCAGGTCAGGTCCGGGGTCAACTGTTCGCCATAGTGGAGTCCCGTACCCGAATCAGTCGAAAGGACATCCGGCATCGGCAGGTGCATTTCATCAATCAACTGCAGAGCGGATTCAAGCGTCCTGCCGGTGGCTATTCCAAAGCCGACATGGTCTGCACCATTGACCAGATCGATAAACTGCCGAAGAGAGGCTTCATCGCCAGTCAGTGTGTTGTCCAGATCTGTGATGATCAGTCGGTCGAATGCCGGTAACTGTCGACTGCGAGGCCTTTCCATGGCAGCAACAGGCTCCTCCGAATGCTGCAGAATATCCTTGATATCTCGCAGATAACGGTCGGCATGCTTGGTCCATGTGTAATGTTCATTCGCGCCGCGAATGCCATTAGCAGACAATTCGGCCCAGTATTTCGGCTCGCAGAGAACTCGCAAAATCGATTTTTCGATACCCGCGACATCCAGTGGATCAATCAACAGCCCGTTCTGGCAATTGGCAATGATGTCTGTGGGGCCACCATCATTAGTGGCGATAATTGGCAAGCCACTGGCCGCAGCTTCCAGTAGAGTCAGCCCAAACGGTTCGGTAAGGGCTGGATTTACGAAGACTCCGCGACCATGAGCGGCAAGCCGGTACAGGTCCGCCACGTCGGAGGGATGGTGCGATTTGGGATACGCAACCAAACCATACAAGTCAAAGCGGTCAATCAGGTACAGCACATCAT
>JAGQQC010000600.1 GCA_020426395.1 Planctomycetaceae bacterium | reverse complement strand
ACACAGTTGATGAACACACTTTTAGGGCATTGGAAGCGGCAGAAAAAGCTCTGGGAGAAGATAGTTTTGCCGGGACCGCCTATGCCGCTGTGGGTGACAAGGCGCTCTTGCATCTATCCATACTACTGCATGATGTTGGTAAAGGGCACAGTGAAGATCACAGTGAAGTCGGACGACGCATTGCGGAAGAAGTTGCTGATCGGCTGCACCTGAATAAGAACAGAAAAGAGACTTTAGTTTTTCTGGTGCATAAACACCTGATTCTCGCGCATGCCGCTTTTCAGCGAGATACATCCGATGTGAAACTGCTCTATGAGCTTGCCCATGAAATTGGGACTGCTGAGAAATTGCGGATGTTGTATCTGCTCACGGTCGCCGATTTGAAGGCGGTTGGTCCAGGGGTCTGGACAGATTGGAAAGAGCAGCTATTGAATGACCTGTTCGATAGCCTGATGCGGATTCTTTCAGGAAAAAGTCCGGAGCATGGCGAAAAACAACGCCGTGAGTTATTGAAAACGCGTGTGCTCGAACATTTTCTGGCTTATAGCGCAGTCGATACCCGCTTGCGACATAAAGCGCGTTGGGTTTTGGAACAGGTTGAGCGGTTCCCCTCTCATTACTGGGCGAACACACCGGTCGATCAGATTGCCCGTGACTTGATTCTGATTGAAAAGATGGACGAGGAAGAAATCCATGTCTACGGAAAATATATCTCTCAGAATGATATAACCGAATACCGAATCATCACTCACGAAAAACATTCGAACGGATTGTTCCACCGGGCGGTAGGGGTGTTAACGGCCAAACACTTTACCATTCTCTCGGCGCACATCAACACAACCTTTGACGGGCATGTTCTCGATACGTTGCTAGTGAAGGACCCCGATTACCCCAACGATGTTCCCAAGGAGCGGATGGAAGCGATTTCTGAAGCCATCAAAGAAGGGATTCGGACGAAGAAGGAATCATTGAAACCGTATTTCCAGAAGCATATGCGGTTTAAGCCAGAGAAGCCCCTCGCCCAATCTAATGAGCCTCTCCGAATCCAGTTGGATGCGCAAAGTTCACGTTATTACACCATCATTTCCGTCTTCTCACACGATCATCGAGGCTTGCTCTATACCATCGCCCGTTGCCTGGATGATTTGAAGTTGTCCGTCATGGTGGCGAAAATTGCGACCAACCTGGATCAGGTCGCGGACATCTTCTACGTCGTCGGTGAAGATGGGAAGAAAATTACCGACAGCGATCAGGTTCAGGCGATCTACGATTATCTCTATAATGAAATTCGCTATTTCAATGAAGAAGGTTACCTGAATTATCGGTCGTGACGCCAGATTCATCTCCACTGGCGAATCGGTGTGAATGACGAACTCCTGACGAACTCCTTATGCGGAGTCGCGGTACATCTGGAAATCACCTAGGGAATCGGATTTTCCGATGACGACAATGCCGGACTCGGTCACGACAAATCCCCGGGCGCGATCTTCTTCGAGATCAAAGCCGATGCTTGTGTTTTCGGGAATAACCACATTTTTGTCGATGATTGCATTCTGAACCTGCGCTTCCCGTCCGATCTCGACTCCTTCAAAAAGGATCGAATTTTTAACGCTGGCCCAACTGTTGACCCGGACATTTGAAGAGAGGATCGAACGCTCGACTTCACCCCCCGAAACAATCGAACCACTGCAAACCAGGCTATCGACTGCTTTACCCACGCGGGAGCGGGGGCCTTCGTCGTAGTTGAACACGAATTTCGGCGGCGGAAGTGGTGGTTGGTAGGTTCGGATGGGCCACCGTGAATCGTACAGATTCAAGTTTGGATTTACCGAGACGAGGTCGATGTTGGCTTCGTAGTAGGAATCGAGCGTACCCACATCGCGCCAGTAGCGACGATTGCCCGAGTTACGGTCTTTGAACGGGAAGGCGCGGACATCATGAGAATCGATAATTCCCGGGATGATGTTTTTGCCGAAGTCGTGAGAGCTGTTGCGATCCGTCGCGTCACGACAAAGTTGTTCAAAGAGAAAATTCGCATTGAAGACATAGATGCCCATCGAAGCGAGACATTGAGTGGGGTCTTCCGGTGACGGTTTGGGTTTCGCCGGTTTTTCGGCGAAATCCAGGATGCGACGGGAATCATCAATTTGCATTACACCGAACTGAGTCCCTTCTTCCAGGCTGACTGGAATACAACCCACGGTGGCATCTGCTTCCGATTCAATATGATCGCGGATGAGCTCCGAGTAATCCATTTTGTAGATATG
>JAGQQC010000005.1 GCA_020426395.1 Planctomycetaceae bacterium | reverse complement strand
ATTGGCTAGACCTCGTCCGTTATGCAGAAACAAACAGCTACGAACGAGACGACCCCAAACCGTTCGTCTGGAAGTACCGCGATTACGTGATCCACTCGTTCAACGAAGATAAACCTTACGACCAGTTCATTCGAGAACAACTTGCCGGAGATGAACTTGATCCGGACAATCCGCATGCCATCATTGCCACAGGTTATTACCGTCTTGGAATCTGGGACGACGAACCGGCTGATCGGGAACTCGCCTACTATGACGACATGGATGATGTCGTCTCGACAACGAGTGAAGTCTTCATGGGTCTGACATTCGGTTGTGCCCGTTGTCACGACCACAAGCTCGATCCAATCACACAGCGGGACTACTACAGTCTGCTGTCGTTTATGAGAAATGTAAAACGATACGGAGTCCGCTCTCCTGAAACGGTGGAAGCCGCTTCGGTGGCCGAGGTTGCCACGCCCGAGGAAAAAGCCCGCTACACAAAAGCCATGACTGAATACCAGGCTAACCTGGATGAATTACAGGCTAAAATTACCAGCCTCGTTAACCCGGTTGTCGAACAACTTCAAGGGGTCGACAAGGAAGAATGGCAATACGAGAATCGTCGCATCGACATTTTGAAGAAGTTCTCTCCCCAGTTGATTTCTCAAGTGAACGTTGAGGAATACGCCCTGTTACACGATCAACAGACAGCCCTTAAGAATTCGCCTCCCCCTGGCCTGGAAAAGGCGCTCTGCGTCAAAGAAGAAGGAGCCGATCCTCTGCTCACGTTTGTACTGCAGCGTGGAAACCCGCAAGCACCCGGTGATCAGGTTGAACCGGTCCGCCCATCCGCATTGGCCTCCTTCTCTCCGGAACTTGAGGCAATCCAGCCGCGAGAGCTATCAACCGGTCGCCGCGCCGTTTTAGCCAACTGGATCGCCTCGGGCGAACATCCCCTGACTGCACGCGTTCTCGTCAACAGGGTTTGGCAGTTCCACTTTGGACGGGGTATTGTCCGTTCTCCCAGTAATTTTGGACTGGCTGGAGATGAACCAACCCACCCGAAACTGCTCGACTGGTTAGCGTACGATTTGGTCGAACATGGTTGGAGCCTCAAACATCTGCATCGCCAGATATTGTTGTCCTCTGCCTATCAAATGTCGTCCGAATCACGCCCCGAATATGCTGACAAAGATCCCCAGAATGACCTTTTCTGGAGATTCAATATGCGACGACTCGAAGCGGAGGAAGTCCGGGATTCTATCCTGGCCGCCAGTCAGAATCTGACGGAAACCAAGCTGTATGGCCCCAGCATTTATTCCTACATCCCGGAAGAAGTGCAGGCGGGCCAGTCGCGGCCTGGTTACGGTTGGGGAAAATCGGTTCCGTTCGAACGATATCGCCGCTCAGTCTACATTCATGCGAAACGCTCTCTGGTAAGTCCTCTTCTTTCCAGTTTTGACGTGGCTGATCTCGACGACAGTTGCCCAGTGCGGTTTGTCACCACTCAACCGACACAAGCACTCGGTATGCTCAATAGTGATCTACTCACCGAACAAGCCGAGGATTTTGCTCGTAGTCTGATTGCACAAGAACACCATGCGAATGACTCTAAATTAGTCACCACCGCCCTCGAACGAGTGTTGCAACGTGAACCAACTGAGGAAGAAGTCGCGCGGGGAGTTGCCTTCATTCAGCAAATGCAAGAAAAGCAGGGCATGAATTATCAACGGGCTGTGCAAAGCTTCTGCTTGCTGGCCCTGAACCTCAATGAATTCGTTTATCTCGATTAAGTGAGACATTTGGAGTAAACATCATGAGCCAATCCCGGAATCCAAACTTCTGTGGACGAACGCGCCGTGAGTTCATGTGGCAAGCGGGAGCTGGTTTCGGCAGCGTCGCCTTGTCCGGTATGTTAGGAAACGAATTCTTCTCGCGCCAGACAATGGCCGCAGATGGCGTCACTCCTTTCGAGTCTCCACTCAGCCCCAAAGATCCGCATTTCGATCCCAAAGCGACCTCGGTCATCTTTCTATATATGTACGGTGGGCCGAGCCATATCGATACCTTCGACCACAAACCGGGGATGATCGGTATGGATGGAAAAACGGTCGAAGTGAAAACCTTCGGCCGTGGTGGCCACAAGAATCAGGGCCGCATTGTCGAGCCCCGTTGGAAATTCAAACAATACGGCGAGTCGGGCCAGTGGGTTTCAGAACTTTTTCCACACCTGTCTGGCTGCGTGGATGACATCGCCTTTTTGAAATCGATGACGGCCGATTCCCCGATCCATGGTTCGGCGATGTTGATGATGAATTCAGGTCGCATTCTCAGTGGCAGCCCCTGCATGGGCTCCTGGGTCACTTATGGTCTCGGTAGCGAAAACCTTGATCTTCCCGGGTTCGTCGTGATGCTCGATCCGCGAGGAGGCCCCATCAGCGGAGCCAAAAACTGGAGTAGCGGTTACATGCCCGCCTCCTTCCAGGCGACCGTCATGCGTTCCAAGGGGGCGCCCATTCTGGACCTCGCTCCACCGGAAGGGATGAGCCGTCAGGCTCAACGGGAGCTACTCAATTCATTGCAAGCTTACAATAACGAACATCTCCAACCGCGGGCTTACAACTCGGATCTGGCTGCCCGGATTGCCAACTACGAACTTGCGTTCAAAATGCAAAGTTCCGCTCCCGAAGCAACTGATATCAGCCAGGAAACGAAAGAGACTCAGGAACTCTATGGTTTGAATGACGAACATTCCGGCACGTTTGGACGTCAATGTCTGCTCGCGAGGCGGCTGGTTGAGCGGGGAGTACGGTTCATTCAGATCTATTCTGGAGGCCATCACAACGACGCCAACTGGGACGCTCACGGCGATCTTGAGGACAACCACAATCTGCATGCCGCGGAAACAGACAAGCCCATCGCAGGATTGCTCAAAGACCTCAAACAACGGGGATTACTGGAAAAAACGCTGATCGTTTGGGGAGGAGAATTCGGACGCCAACCCACCGCAGAGTACGCAAAGGGAAGCGGACGCGATCACAATTCATACGGCTTCACCATGTGGATGGCTGGTGGCGGAATTAAAGGCGGACAATCGGTAGGTACAACCGACGAACTCGGCAGCCGAGCAGTAGAAAATAAACTGCATGTCAAAAATCTACACGCTACGATTCTGCATCAACTGGGTCTTGATCATACAAAGTTGACCTACTTCTATGATGGTCTCGACGACAGTCTCGTCGGAATTGAGGGTGCGGAACTGATCCATCAAATCATCTGATCGAGTGGAGCAACATCTCGGCAGAACTGCGAATATAACTGCAAGCCCGTTCGTGGTTCCCAGCCCAACTCTTTCCAGAAAGTGGCCCCAATTTCATTCGTGTCCAAAACCAGCACGTGACATTTATCGATCCCTGCCTTGGACAGATTTCCCAATGCTCTCATCACGAGCGCCCGCCCGATCCCTAACCGGCGCGAGCTCTCCTCTACAGCGAGATGATGCAAGTATGCGCGTCTTCCATCATGACCGCATAATAGTGTCCCCAAGATAGACTCTCCCTGGGTTGCCAATAAACTCAGTCCCGGATTCCGATCCAGATAAAGGGCTATTGCCTCGCGCTCATCAGCAGCACTTAGCGCAACGCCATCTGACTTTTTCCACAGTTTAAGAACGACATCGTAGTCCGCGATGGTGAAGGGACGAATTTCAAAGTTGAATCGGTTCATCGAGCAAGCTTGTTATGACTTCGCTGAAATCGGAAAGATCAATTCACGGGACATCAGGGTCCCTGCTGCACCACTCCGAAGGTAAAGACATCAGTTATGTTAGAAAAAACGGGTCGCGTGCTGATCCGCACATAACGACGATCCGCTGAGACGACCGCCATCGCAGTTAAACTGACTCCTTCAGCTAAAGAGGTCACCACTGGCTGATATCCGACGGCCGTTCCACCAGGAGTTCCAGTTGTAATCGTCCCTGTATTCCCCTGTTGAAAAAGGGGATTGATATTCACAGGTCGATTGGAGGATGACACCGGAATAACATTTCGCTGTTCCCGTTTTAATCGTTTCGCTTCGGCCACGGACAAACCTCGACGAGGAACTGCCCGAGAAAGTTCGTGCGTTTTTAACAAAGCGATCCGGCGACCGAAAGGAAGATTAAGCTGTATCGTCTGCTCGTCTGATTTTACGGAGAGGTTAATCTCCTGCACGGTTTCATCCACTCCACCCGCTCGGCGCCAGATAGTTACGCGAAATCGATTCCCCACAGCATCACCCCGAACGTGCTGAATCTGCAATTGATAGATTCCCGGTGTCGCCTGAGAGGCTACGTATTCTTCATAACAGTTTTCCTTATCCGGCCCAAAACCGTCATGCAAAAACTGCCCACCGTTAATTGTTTGCGGTTGGTGCAACGAACAGACCATTCCTCCCGGCTCGACAACGGTCAGATCGAAGTCTGCTGAACCTACCCAAGTCACTTTTACACGTAAATCCTGTGTGAGTGCGTTTGACAGTTGGCGTTCAAATTCCTGGCTCTGTGATGAATCACTTTCTTTCGTAGTCTCTATGATTTTCCGAAATGCCGCTTCTGCTTGAATACGACGAGATTTGTATTGATCGCCCAGTCCATTCACCAGAATACCGTTTGCCGCCCAGGCAATACTTTCCTCGTCCTTCAATTCCTCGGCAACCCCCAACCCAAGTGCATACGCCTCGACCTGAGTCGGCAATAGCTCCGCCGCCTGTTTGTACATTTTCAGAGCGGCTTGCTTCGCATCCAGCCGACTGAGATAGGCGGCAGATACGAGCAAGTGCGGCACGTCACTCGCCTGAAAATCAACCGTTGAAAGTAGAACTCGATCAATTTGATCCTGGGGATAATCGGAAGCCCGCATGGAAAAAGCCAGGACTTCATACATCCAGGGCTGAGAATATCCTGCAAGCAACGCCTGTTGAATGGCGGCAATGACGTGCTCATGAGCCTGTTGCCGCACTAGCTTCTGGACGACTTTTGAGATCGTCGTCAATGAACGTTCTTCCTGAAAATATTTCCGCCAAACTTCCTCAGCCGGACCTGAATCCAAGTCGGGGAGAATCTCGTTCGCGGTCGGTTTGGCTGGTGAATCTGCGCTGCTCTCTCCTTCTTCATCGCGCAAGAAAAGAGCGACAGGTTGAATAACCTGACGCTCTTTTGTCTCAATAAACCGACCCAATTCACGCAGGGCACCCTGCTTGAAGTCAATTACGGGTTCAGTTGTTTTTTTTTCAGGTCCGGACGATTCGGGTTTTGAAGATCGGGTACCGAACGTAAGTTACCGGAGGTGAAGTTTCCAGTACCAAATGAGTTGCCGCCTGGTCCAATACCACCGTTCTGAGAACCATTAATTCCTTGAGTTCCACCACCCACGTTTGTGATCGGAATCACGAGGTCCGTGACTGGGTAGATTTTCAACTGGAGGAAGTCTCGATTATTTTGAGCTTCTTCTTCAGTCAGGATGAACAGCACTTCGTCTTTAATCGCATAGGTTAGCTCGTTTCCACCCAGCAACAGACGGAGGATACTACGCAGTTTGATTCCGGAGTAGTTCTGCTCAATTTCGATCGATTCAAGATCGCCCAGAGCATCCGTTACAGAGGGGTGAACGACAATCTGGAAACCACCTTGCTCCGCAATTTGATTGAGAGCTTCCTGAAGGCTCAAACCTTGTACGTCGAGTTCATATACTCGCTCAAGTTCTTCGCGAATTTTTTCTTCACGTGGAGTTTGTTTGAAGATCGAAACCTGTTTCCATTTCTGACGGTTGCGAGTCAATGCCTGCCAGATCTCGGGAGCTGGGTAAGCAATAGGGGGTTCATCCGGGAATGGAACGTGCGATTTTTCGACTTCTTCCAAGGCCGCCAACCAGCGGTCGCGTCGAATTTCATTGAGTCGATAAACCAGGTTCAACTGTGTCCACGCTTCTGATTGAATTCGGGCCGCCGTGGCCGTTCCATTTTTAGGACGTGATTGCAGAGCTTTAGTCGCAACGGCCTGGGCTTCTTCAAAGGCATCGTCGTTTCCGCGGACAGCATCAACCAGTAACCCTCGGATACGTTCCATCCAGGCTTCCAGTTCTTCTTCGTCACGGCTTAGCTGGTCAACAGCTCTTTCGCGAGCTTCCAACTGAGAACGTTCGTTTTCAATTTGAATTCGCAATTGCTCAGCGACTTCTATTCGATTCTGGGCTTCAGCCAGCTTCGATTTTAATTTCCGAATCAGTTCGTCCCGAACATCCGCTCCAATGTCACTGACTGCAGAGATATGATTGATCGCTCGTTTCATCTCGCTGATGACAGATTCCGGATCGAGTAAAAGTTTTTCGTTCGATTCTTCAATCAAGCGTTCTACATCGCGTGCATAACGTTGTTCGTTAATGCGAATCAGTTGTTCCTGCTCTGAAAGCAGATCAAGATTTTCGCCACCTTCGCGAGGAGTTAAGTCATCAACAGGAGCGCCGATTTCTCCCGGTTGAGAAACAGTTAAAAGCTCAAACCGGACACTGTCAGACTTGAGTAGTTGTGCGTGACGATTTCCGGGATTTAATTGGGCCATCGTACGGCTTAATTCATTTACAGTACGATGATCTTTCAAATCAAGAGCTCGTTCCGCCTGTTCGCCCAATTGATCAACTTGTTTCAAGATCGCTTTTTCCTGGAGTTCCAGCAATTCACTTCCTGCGAAGGCCACTTTTAAGCCATTCGATTCCTGTGCTGAGAACCAGGCAGATTCCAGAATATTTTCAATCTGTTCGTCGGTAGTCAGACGAACTTGCTCGCCATCGGTGAGAGAGACTGTTTCAGGCAACGAGCCTTTGGCGAGATAAATTGTTTCTCGATCCGAACGGACAGGCAAAGCGTCGGCTGGCAGAACTTCTGCTGTTGGGAGGCTCAATGTAGTCGGATATTCAATTTCCTGTTTGATTGCTTTAGCTAATTCAACTCCGACAGCAGGAGCATTTTCGAGAGCGAGGTCTTCGTTATCAAATTTAACAATCCCTCCGGTGAAGTTCGCCAGCGTTCCCAGCATTTGGAAATCGATTGCAGGTCCCACGCCAAAGCTGTGAACGGCGATTTTGCGGGTCTGAAAACCTTCGACGAGTTCACCCATTTTTTCTGCGGAAATCACTCGACCTCGGCTCATACCATCGCCAACGTAGCAGATTGCTCCCTGCTGGCTATCTTTCAGTAATTCTTGCGCGTGAACCAAAGCGGGTAACAAATTCGTGACACCGAGGGGAACTCTTGATTTCAAGGTGAGTAAACCGGTTTGAACTTCCTCAGAACCGGTAGTGGCAAACGTGGAAGTCAGATCTTCGACGGAGACGTCTACCGCAACCAGATGAACACGATCTTGCGTTCCCAGTGAAGCCAGCAAGCTCTCGACAACGGACATGGATAGTTGACGATGATCTCCCATCTGGCTGGCAGAGGTGTCAATCAGCACAACGATGTCCCGGTCAACCTGTTTGGCTTTTGCAGTCGACTGCAATCCGATAGCGAAGGTTTGCTCCATTTCAGCAGCTTCGGAATGATACAGCCGCCCGGTGAAAGGCCCCGCACTTGCTACTGTCGCCTGAGCCAAAAAAAGTGCCCCTGCTGCAACAGAGAATACGCGGTGAAATTTCACCTTTGAAATGAGTCCCATTTTGCAACTCCCGATTTTCTCTTTGGATGCGTTTTTCGTTACTAGCTTGATATGCTTTGATCTAAAACGATGCTCCACTGGGAACAAAGTTCTTCGTGGACAACGTTCTTCAAAGGGAGTTCAACAGAAGGGAAATTCGGGGGACGCTGGAGTAACAGGTTTCCTGAATAAACTCTCACTCAAAACCAACTGGCTGGATTGGGTGAGATCCGGGAAAAATGTCTGAAATGCGTTTAATAACCCCCCTGAAACCTCTGTACAGAAATTCCCTGTCAGAATTTAGGTAGGCCCAACTCGATTTTATATTCACCGTCGGACGGCAGAGAAGATAATTCGCCCTTAATTTCCTAATTTGTGTAAATTTAAGGAGTTTCGACAGCAACAGCACATAACATCGATTCAGCCGGCCTTTTCTCCACGGATGATTCGATTGAATCTGAATTCCGTGCGGCGAGACAGATCGACTCAGATGAAGTCCCTGCTGAATGATCCGAACCTGCTCCGAAATACAAACGGGCTTCTTTTTAGCCTGAGGATCAGGCCCCTGAAGGTCCCACGCGATCGGGTTACAGGACGTGTTCTAATACGTAACCGCAGAGCAAATATCGTCAGAAACAACTCGGTTTCAGGCCAATTCTGCCAAAATTTCAACTCAGAAGAGGTTTTTCGGAGGCATCATCGGCAAAAGACGATGATTGTAGTGGTCAGGGGGATTGTATTGAGTCGATGAGAGTAACAGATTTCGGTGCGAATTCTGATTGATCGTGACTCTCAAATTCCCAGCTGACTGGACTTCAGATGCGGTTTTGGACACCCCTGCTCTACAGCCTTTTGGCCGCATCCCTCTTTTCTGCCGGTTGCTATTTTGGGTTCGCCCAGGGTGCACTGACCTTTGCCCGCACAAGCGAGCCCCCCTTCTCCTCACGGCCCGATGTTGATTCGCTCATCACAGGGCAACCTTACGAGGTCAAGTGTGCCTCTGACTTCAGTCAGACCGGCGCATCTCCCGGTTACCTGAACCTGCCCGAACTCGAATTTGACCTTCCACCCTTTGAGCAAGACTATCTGCTGATTGTGGGTTGTCTCCAGGGTGATTTGCAACAGAATTCGTTTTCTCTGGAACTGCAAAAGCAGGCGAATAACAAGCCTGTCCGATCAATGGGGACCTGTCATTTCATTCCCTTACCCGCCTATCGTTCGACGACAGTAGAACCCACCGAAGAAGCCCGCGTCATCGTCGAGAAAGAGCCATCCCTAACGGATCCTCAATCAGAGACCGGTAATTTTTGTTTCTATGAAACATCTGATGAAAAGCGGCGAGTTTTCTCGCTTTATGTTGGGAACGGATTGTTTGGTAGTGAACAAGCTTACGAGGAGTGTGAAACCCGCCTGCTCTCGGAAGGATCTCACCTTCGACTGTGGCTTGATATAAAAGATGAATTAACCACTGAAAAGCTGAGTTCGACCGAACTGAAAAATCAATGGAAAGAGCGCGCCACTCATCTGCATTCCTGCTTTGAAAAACTGGTTGTTTCTACCTTGGCCCCCTGGCTGGGTGAAGTAAACGATCTGGATGGCGACGGAAAATTCTCCATCGTACTGACGTCTCGTTTGAATCAGTTATCAAAGGGAACAGAACCTCTCGTCGGTTTAACCTGGTCGGGAGATTATCGACGCGACCTCCCCCGTCCCTATGGAAATCGGGCGGATGTCGTTTACCTCAATCCGACAATCAATGACGAAGAATTAGTTACTGAAGTTCTCGTCCATGAATATGTGCATGCCCTCTCATTCGATCTTCATCTGGAAACGATGACCAGTTCGCAAAACGCTCGATACGAAGAGGACTGGTTGAATGAAGGATTGGCGCACCTCGTCGAAACAGAGTTAACTGGGACGAGAAGAAATATAGAAGACCGCCTGCAAGCATTTCTCTCTCAACCCGGCAACTTCCCCTTGGTGGTATCCGACTATAACCGTGCGGGCTTATGGCGTTCTCCCGGGTGTCGTGGAGCGACATTTTCATTTCTGTCCTGGTGTAAAGCTCAGAAACGAAAACGGTTCATTCCCCAGTTATTCCACTCGTCGTCTACGGGATTACAGGGAGTTGCTGATGCGACAGGAGACTCTTTTCCCAACCTGTTTCGTGGATGGTCATCAGCAGTGGCTCTGGAAACAACGCAGATTACATCGCTTGAACCAGGGGAAGCTTATCAGTGGAAACAAGCCGCGACTTCTTGCCATTTTTTTCGAATCAGTCAACGCGAGGGAGAGCAGGCTCGCGTGAAACTAAAAAACGAATCGGAAAGTGGTATACAACTTACGCTGATTCCACTTTCCGATCCGAAAGCTGAGGAAGCTTTAATATCTGGTAATTGACCAGTTTCGAAATTCGTAGAATGAGCCGACTGTAAACAGGCTTTCGATACAGTGAACATTCCAACCGGCCAAATCTTGACTGCTATTTTTGGTATACCAATTCTATAGCAGAATTAGCAATTATAAATAGCCGAATTCATCGCTTTTTTAGTTCCCGGCCGCAATCCGTCCGTAGTCTTCAAATAATTCTTTCATCCGTTGGGGAGAATAGAGACGAACTACTTTGTTTCTGTACATCAATCGTCCCTGCTCATCGAATGTGACTTCTGAGCGAATGCTATCGTTAGCGAGACCGGCGTACAGCGCTCCAAACGTGAACGGATCAACCCCCGTCCCCCTTTCGAGATCTTCCAAAGAGCGTGTTCCGCCAGCCCCAACAGCCAGGGGATTCACAATAGAAAGACTAATTTCGTGTGTTCCGGCAGCAACCAGATCCTGCTGTGCATCAGCTAAAGTTGCATAGGAATTTCGGATCCGGATAATCGAATCTGCTGGAATGCGCTCGTCCTCTTTTTTTTGCGCTTGTGCTTCAGGTAAAAAACTTTGATGGGCGATCCCAAGTGCATATCCCGCTGCTAAGAGTGCCAGAACGCCAACCAGTTTGCAAATGTGAGCCATCTTCCAAAGTTCCTTTTTCTTTGTGAGTAGTGAGTCGAGTGTGGTTCAGGAAAATAACCTAGCGGAGAAGAACGATTTTGAACACGATCAGTAGACGGAAGTTTTAGATTTTCAGTCGATGTTATTATCAAATAAACCTGATCAGATGTATGAACCGATGGTAGTCCTTTGTTGTCTCTCTATCAATTACGAATATCCTGTTAACAAGTCGAACCAAATCGACCTACATTACTGTCGCTTTGTCATGAGCAGATGACTATAAATTCAAACAGGATCTATTTCTCGCTAAGACGGAAGTTCACGTTGTTCTTAAAGGTGAAACGAAAACCGCACGCTAGATCAACAACTTTCTTACGATCCCCTTCCCCAGAGAAAGCGACAGGAGAGGACCTTCGTACATATGCTTGCCTTGATTCCCCCCGCTAAACGATTAGCCGATCATCCTGACTCTCTCGGTCTGGAACTGACACAACCCAAGCTGCTCGAACACTCGCAAAAACTCGTCAACAAATTAAAAAAGCTGTCCGTCAAACAGCTAACCGAGTTGATGGGGATTAGCGAAGATCTTGGCAAACTGAACCGGGAGCGATATCAGGCTTGGAAAACTCCATTCAATGCTCAGAACGCCTCTCCCGCCATCGCAACGTTTAAGGGTGATGTCTACCAGGGCATGAAGCCGGAGAGTTTCAACAAGTCCAACTTGAAATTCGCGCAGCAACATGTACGCATTCTTTCCGGACTGTACGGGCTTTTGCGACCACTCGATTTGATGCAACCTTATCGGTTGGAAATGGGGACGGACCTTTCCTTTGGTCGTGCGAAAAATCTTTACGAATTCTGGGGCTCCACGATTACGCAAGCCGTAAACGAGGCACTCGAAGAAAGCGGGAATCCCATCGTCGTCAACCTCGCTTCCAACGAATACTACAAAGCCATTCAGCCTAAAAAGCTGGAAGGGGAGGTGATCACACTCGTCTTCAAGGAAGAAAAGGATGGAAAAATTCGAATCATAACCTTGTTCGCCAAACAGGCCCGTGGAATGATGATTAACCACATTGTGAAGCAGAAAATCAACAACATCGAAGGGCTCAAAAATTTTCAACAGGCTGGCTACGCCTTCGACGAAGCCTTGTCTTCGGGCAAAGAACTCATTTTCGTGCGACCTCAACCCGCTCCCGTCTCCAGCCGCTAGCGAACTTATCTCGACGTCGCTTCCGGTTTTTGCCAGGGGATTTCTCCCCCGCGCTGGATATGTTTGCGTAGACGAGCAGCTAAGTCGCGATATTTCTGCGGATGCTGTTCTCGCAAATCGTTCGTTTCCTGCGGATCCTCTTTCAGGTTGAATAATTCAAGCGGCCCAAATGGGCTGTTTTGCACTAACTTCCATTCGTGAAACCGGAGAGCCTCAATCGTTTTGCCTCCATAGGTTGTTCCCCCTTCCCGACGAGTGAAATAAAGTTCGTCGCGTAAAGGTCCCTGATCCTTCCCTAATAAGGTCGGCAAAATACTGTGACCATCGATCTCTTCCGGTCGTTTTCGCTCGTTCAGTTCGAGCGCCGTGGGAAAGAGATCCATCGACATGCCAATAAACTCCGTCGTAGATCCAGCGGCAATCTTACCTGGCCAGCGGGCAATTGCCGGGACTTTGATTCCTCCTTCATACATACTCTGCTTGCCATCCCGCAGTGGGCCATTGTTGGCCCCAACCGATAATTGACCACCGTTGTCGGAAGTAAAAAAGACGAATGTCTCTTCAGACAACTCAGCCTCCTCTAAAGCCGCAAGGACTTGGCCGATGCCATCGTCCATATGCTCAATGAGTGCCACCAACTTCGCACGCTTTTCTTCAATCCCAGGTTCTCGCTGTTTCACCTTTGCCACCCATTCCTCGGGGGGCTGAATCGGCGTGTGAGGAGCATTGTAGGCGAGATAGAGAAAGAACGGTTCGTCCGCATCTTGCTGCTGTTGGAGATATTCGATTGCCCAGGTCGTAAACAGATCGGTGGCGTGGCCTTCCGGATCAATCGTCTGTTCGTTGATCCGCATGTAATTGATATCGTGCCGACGATGGGCGTAGTAATCATCCATCATATCGCCGAGCCAACCATGAAAATGATCAAACCCGCGATCTGTCGGTTGATTAGGAGCTTCCAGACCCAGATGCCATTTCCCCACGATAGCCGTCCGGTAGCCCACTGCTTTCAAATGATTCCCAATCAGTTTTGCACCGGGATCGAGATAACCCCAATTCTCCTGGGGATAAGTCCGAATGACTCCTGGTACCCCAACTCGGTCGGGATAACAACCCGTCATCAACGATGCCCGCGTGGGAGAACAAACGGGGCAATTCGCATAAAAGTTGGTAAACCGCATCCCCTCACCGGCCAGTTGATCTAGCGCGGGAGTCCGCATATCTGTCGCTCCGTAACAGCCGAGATCACCATAACCAAGATCATCCGCAACGATCCACAAAATGTTCGGACGAGAAACATCGGCAGCAGAACAGATTGGAAGAAGAATCAGTAATGTAAGATTGATGACGAGACAACGGAGCGCAAAATTCATCAGATTCATTTCTCAGTAGGATAATTTCTCAGTGTGTAATAAGTTCCGGTTCGATTAACCCCAGTCGTTGGTACGACGCCAGGAGTTCGATTTCTCCCGCTTTACCTGACAAGGAAGTTCCGTGTTCCATGCCCAGTAATCCGTCATACCGATGATCACGCAGGATCGAGAACAGACGTGGAAAATCGATCGAGCCTGTCCCGGGTTCTTTTCGTCCCAGACTGTCTCCCAGTTCAACATGCCCTATCCAGGGTGCCGCTTCAGTTAAACCCGCTTCTAAATCGGCTAATTGTTGATCCTGCTGATAAACATCGAACAACAAACGAAGGTGGGGATGATTTACCCGCGCACACAACTCGATCGCTTCAGTATGCGAACTCAAAAACATCGGCGAGTTCATCGAACCATGATGGACCGGTTCAAGTAGCAGTGTGACTTGTGCTTGCTCGCAACGTTCAGTCAGCCGTTGATAGAATTCAACCGCCCGTGAGAATTGCCGACGGTAAGGAACGGTCGTATCCCGTTTACCTGGAATAACAATGAACGAGCTTGCCCCGCTTCGATATGCGATTTGTAATGCTTGATGATGTCGTGAGCCAAATCGACGATGACCTGTGGGATAGGCGGAGCCGAATAAGGGTTCCGCAAATTCGGCGACCCCCACAAATGGTCCCAGTTGTAAGCCTCTGCCCTCCAACTCCCTGCGCAAGGCCTGCTGGAATTGATAGGTCCGCTGGGCGAGTCCGTTCTCCTGTAACCCTGGAAAGCCTTGCGCACTGATGAAGTCGAGTTGCGCCCGCCTATCCTCCCCAGCCAGATTTCGGAATTGCCCCAGATGCGGAGCCAGTTTTGGTAATGGCCCAGGTTGCTCCGCATCGGTGGCGTGCAACATCGGGGTCCCGCAGGCCGCAAGAAGCCCCCCTGCCAGGGTGGTTTGCAGAAAAGTACGTCGTTTGATGGTTCCGGATGACAAGGGTTTATTCCTCCGAGACGAAATGAGGGTCGTCAGTCAGTCTTCTTCATCTTCACCAGTTTGCCCAATGAAATGCAACCCGACGACTGAGAAAAAGAACCTTTCCCTCTCTTCACAGGACCTTGCCAGTTTGACATTTCGCTCTTGTCCCGATTTCCGCTTTCTGATACCTCTTCCCGCTCTCTCTCCCCCATACTCGACCAATTTGACTCCGTAGACACTAGTCCGGGATGCCTTTGCGCCCGCTGATGACAACGGAGATCTGGACCGAAGACGGTTCTGCTTCTCGACTCAGAAGAAGATCTGGAAGAACCGGCGGGAGTGCTTTGTTTCATGTCTGTCCTGTTTCGCCTGGTTTATGCCTCCAAATGCAACGGTACCCATCACAAACTGGCGATGGATGCGCTCCGTTATTTGAATCACCCGGAAAGCGAAGGCTGGATTCGGCTATTCCTGAAACATGCCGACAGCTACATCGAAGGTTCCAAAGCCCCCGACAAACGATTCCGAGATTTCCGCAATCACGTCTTGCACGTTGAAGAGAATTACTGGGGAGGCGCCGTCAAAACAGCTCAGCGCTGGTACGAACAGGCCCTCACCGCTTTCCAGCAACAGAATTGGAAAGAGGCCATCTATTCAGCGGGTGTGCTCAGTCATTACTACACCGACCCCGTCATGCCGTTTCATACGGGCCAGAGCGAAGAAGAAACACAAATCCACCGGGCGGTCGAATGGTCGATTTCCAAATCGTACGACCATCTGTTCGCGCTTTTCGAGTCAGAGTATCAATCAGAAATCTTGCGTCCCAAGACAGATGCAAGACATGCTGAACTCGTCCAAGCGCTCGTTCTGCAGGGAGCATCCCTTTCTCATCGTCATTACGTCCGGACGATTGAGCATTACAATCTCGATGTCGGCGTACAGGATCCTCCCGCCGGACTTGATGCTCTCCTGCGAGAAACCTATGCGAAACTCCTCGGATACGCAGCGTTGGGCTTCGCGCGCATCCTGGAAGAGTTAATTCGCGATACCGCCTTGCATCCTCCCGAAGTCTCACTCACGCTGGAATCCATTCTGACAGGTATCGAAATTCCTATTCGCTGGGTGACCCGTAAAATTGCCGATCGGGAAGAACGTCTACAGATCGAAGCAATCTACCAGGAGTTCGTGCAGACAGGCCGTGTCGTGGCGAATCTCCCGGAAGATGACCGACTGGTTCGACAATGGCACGCAGAGGAAGTTCAAGGCATCACCCTCAATCAATTGAATCAGCAAACATTGAAACCACTCGGAACTGAGTTTGGCCGAGGGGGTGATGTGGAGAAAACCAGTTTCCTGGAACGACCACGCCGAGACTTGCTCGCGAATTATGAACAAAGTCGCAATAACAAACCGGGGGTCGTGACCACCATCGAAGTCATCGGACCAAAACAATCCCCCCCAACCGAGACACGACGCCCCACCATCGAACCCACTCCATCGATGCCTCCGAAAATCGTCGCGGAAACGAAACCCAAAATTCGGGTGAAACAGATCATCGAGCCGAAACCAATCGTGGTAGAAGAAAGCCGTCCTGTCATCAAGGAGCCTGTTCGTTACGAACCACGACCGGAGAAAATCATTCCGGTGCAAGAAGAAATCAAATCGACCGCGACAGAACGTTTGAAATATTACCTGCATCGAAGCGATCCGCTGGTCGATGCACCTTCCATTGGCCCCAAGACAGCCAAACGGTTCCGCAAGATCGGCATTCAAACTGTGGATGACTTTCTCAACTGCGATCCTGAAGCGACTGCCGACAAATTACAGGTTCGATACATCACCCCGGAGGAAATTCGGAACTGGCAGGATCAGGCAGAACTTGTCTGTCGAATTCCTAATTTACGCGGGCATGATGCCCAAATCCTGGTCTACTCCGGAATACGCAAGGTCGAGCATCTTGATGGCTGGGAACCGCAATCTTTATTGGATATGGTGCAACCTTTCGTGGAATCGGCTGAAGGAGTTCGATTACTACGTGGTAGCGGCCAACCTGATTTGGCTGAAGTGACCAACTGGCTCCGTTGGTCGGGCTCGGCCCGCTCTCTACGGGCAGCCTGATTGCCACGGCCAGAAAATCATGTTAGAACAGACTGAGAAATTAGCATCTTTCCGGACAGGATCTATCAACACTGTCCCTTGTCTGTTTTCAGTAGACATTGACGTTTATGACCGATTCTTCCTCCGCTCCATTTCGATCGTTATTGGACCAGGTACGCCAGGGTGATGCCACCGCCCAGAACGCGCTACTGGAACAATACCGGCCCTACTTACAGATGCTGGCCCGGAATCAATTCGAGACCTGGATGCAATCAAAAAATGATGCCTCCGATATCGTGCAGGAGAGCATGATCGACGCCTGTCGGGGATTAAAGCAATTTCAGGGGCAAACTGAAGCCGAATGGCTGGCGTGGCTCAAGCAGATAGTCGCCCATAATCTGCAAGATCAGGTCCGTCACTATAAAGGGGCTGCCAAGCGAGACATTAACCTGGAACGGTCGTGGAACTATTCTCCGGACGGCACATCAGGTCAGTTTGAACGAGCTCCCGGCTCGGACGAACCTCGGCCCAGTCAAATTCTGATGCAATCGGAACGGGAACAACAGCTTGCCTGGGCGATCAGTCGGTTAAGTGATGATTACCGCGAAGTCATCCGGCTTCGTAACTTGCAGCGGCTTTCATTCAATGAAGTTGCCGAGCAAATGAATCGTTCACGGACTGCCACCCAAATGCTCTGGACCCGGGCGATGGTGAAATTGACCGAAGAACTGAAAAGCCAGATTGATGAATTTTAGAATGGAATCTTTAGTCTGATGTCGAACACAGGTAATACATCCAGTTCCGACTTGCCCGAATCGTTCAGCCCGGATGAACTCAAACTATTTGAATTGTTGAATCAATATGTGGAGGGACAACATATCCGGGATACTGAATCCTGCCTGACTTTAAGTCGGGAACAACCCCGTATGCGGGAACTGTATCGATGCCTGGACGACCTCGATACACTTGCCCCGGAACCTTCCCCTTCTGAATCAAGTAATCCACTGCGTGAGGCGTTAGTCGATAACCTGACCTCCTCAATGCTACAGGAACTCTGGATCGAGAATTACGAACTGCTGGAGGAAATTGGTCGCGGCGGAATGGGGGTCGTCTACAAAGCGCTGCAAACTGACCTGCAACGTGTCGTCGCCATCAAGATGATCCGCAGTAGCAGCCTGGCTTCATCGGAAGAAGTCAAACGCTTCGAACAGGAAGCCCGCGCAGCCGGGAAGTTACAGCATCCGCACATCGTCAAAATTTTCGAAGCAGGCCAAATTGGTGGACAGCCTTATTTCTCGATGGAATACATCCCGGGCCAGTCCCTGTTCCAGGTACTCAAGAAAGGACCTCTCGATCCCCACCGAGCGGTCGAACTACTCGAGAAAGTCTGCCGGGCGGTACATCATCTCCATGAACACCAGCTGCTGCACCGCGATTTGAAACCACAGAACATTTTGATCGATCAAACCGACTGCCCTTATTTGACTGACTTTGGTTTGGCTAAGGTTTTAGAAGAGGATTTCGATTTGACCCAGACAGGGGCCGTTCTGGGCACACCCGGTTACATGTCTCCCGAACAGGCTTCCCCCAGCACCGGCACCTGCTCTGCGGCAAGCGATGTCTACAGCATGGGGGCGATTCTGTATCACTGTTTAACTGGCCGGGCTCCATTTTCGGGACCCAATCCATTCGAAACCTTGATGGCGGTTCTCGAAAGTGAACCTCTTCTACCCCGGAAACTGAATCCCCGCATTCCGCGTGAGCTGGAACTGATATGCCTGAAATGTTTAGAGAAGAAACCGGAAAACCGATTTCAAAGCGCGGCCGAGTTGGCTGATGAGTTACAGCGATTCCTCCAGGGAGAGCCACTGCAAACAACCACGATGGAATGGAGCAATCGCTTCCGACGTTTCTTGCGACGGGAACTTCCCTTAGTGGTCCGTCTCTCAGGAATCGGGTTGGCCTCCTTTATCGTCCAGTTGAATTACGTTCTATTTGGTGCCGAGAAATCCTTGCACCGGAATGTCATGACCATCTTCGGCCTTTGGGCCATTGCTGTATGTGGTTTGCAATGGCTCGTTAACCGGAACCGGTTACCAAACTTCACCCGCTACGGTTGGGCCGCTGCCGATGTTTTGTTTTTAACCTGGATGTTCTCGGTGATAGAAGGCCAACTGGGGCCGCTTCCCGCGGCGTATGCGCTCCTGATTGTCGCTTCCGGTCTGTTCTATCAATTACCGCTGGTCGTGTTGACGACAGCCCTGTCGGTGATCTGTTACGGATTTGTGCTCTGGTTCCATTTACAAAGTGAAGACTTGCCCTTCTTTGGGGTGATTTACGAAGCGCTGTTACTCATCTTCGGAATCGTCACGGGGTACCATGTACGCCGCATGAACATGTTGAACCAATATTTCGAACGAAGCTCCGATCCTCCACTGACACAGGACTGAGCACTTCAGACCGCGCACAAAAATAACCCGCCTGAAAAGGTACGGGTTATTTTCTCTGTTGTTACACTGAAGTAGTAAAGCTGACTACTTTTTAGCGCGGCTGGTGGTCCGCTTGGCAGTTGTTTTGCGGGCTGTTGTCCGTTTGGCGGCTGGTTTGGCGCTGGAACGGGTTTTGGTAGATTTAGCCGCAGTAGAACGTTTAGCTGTACTTTTAGTTGCTGAACGAGAAGTTGTTTTCTTGGCTGTCGACTTAGCGGCACCTGATTTGGCTTTGGTTGATTTAGAAGCCGTAGTGCTTTTTGCTGAAGAAGCAGAACGAGAAGTAGTTGTTTTCTTTGCAGCAGAAGATTTTTTGGCCGCACCAGTTTTAGACTTGGTCGATTTGGCCGCAGTACTGCGAGAAGTGGTTTTTTTTGCGCCACTTTTGGTTGACTTGCCCGCAGTCGATTTTGCTGATGTTCGTGCTTTGGTCGATTTGGCCGCAGCAGGAGTCGAGCGTTTCGATGTGGTGCGTTTTGATGTCGTTTTTCTGGAAGTCGTCCGTGTAGCCATCACAGGCTCCTATGATTGACAATTGGGATACCGAATTGCTGTGGTGAACTTACTCTGGTACCCCTGAAAGAGCGAAGTCACCATTATCTTTTGCGTTGGTACGCATCCATTCTTAATAACGAAAAAGAGACCTCTTTAAGTGAGTCCTACCCCGTCTGAGAAACATCCTTTCGGCGGGAAAACTCAATTGCCCCTCGTCAAATAAGACCGATTAGAGGAACAAATTCAAAAGCAGGCCAACGATCAGCAAAGGTGTTGAACGTCCAAAACATTCAAGAGAGATATTTAAGGTCAATCAATGATGTTCCGTCATACAGCTAACTTATATTCAGTCTGAAAAATCGAGTCAACCGCAACTTGTTGTCATGCAATCAGTTCTCATCGAACCTCAGTCAAGTGAACCTGGATGCGTCATCCCCACTCTATTTAGTCGAAAATTCCAGTTCCCGCGGGGCTATCGATTGACGAGTTGGCAGGTCTACCAAAGAATCAAGCCTTGTTGACGTCCCCCCATCTCCATCAAAACCTTTATCACAGAACAGAAATCCCAAGCGAGTTAGTTATGCAACTCTCAGAAACAGTGAAACGAATTAAACCCTCCGCCACCATCGCCGCCGCCGCAGAGGCCAAGCAACTGAAGAGCACGGGGGTCAAGGTTTACGAATTCACGCTGGGAGAGCCCGATTTCGTCACTCCTGACCATATCTGTGAAGCGGCCAGGCAGGCGATGCAGGCGGGACACACCCATTACACCCCGGTCGCCGGTATTCTGGAGCTCCGCCAGGCGGTAGTAGACGCCTACAAACGGGATCACGGCCTGAAATACACTCCAGAACAGGTCGTTTGTTCCAATGGAGCGAAACATTCGATTCATAATGTCTTAACTGCACTCTGTGGGCCGGGAGATGAGGTCATCATCCCGACTCCGTACTGGGTCAGTTACTCCGACCTGGTCGAAATTGCGGGAGCCACCCCGGTCCTGGTTGATACCACCGAAGAGAGTGGATTCTGCCTCTCAGCAGAGCAATTCGAGGCGGCCATTACCGACAAAACCCGGTTACTGATGCTGAATAACCCCTGTAATCCAACGGGAGCTGCTTACCCAGTCGACCAATTAGAAGCAATAGCCCGAGTTGCGGTTAAACACCAAATTCCGGTTCTCTCTGATGAAATCTATGAAAAACTGATCTACGACGGATACGAATTCCGCAGTTTTGCCACCTTTGGAGAGGATGTCAAAGATCTGACGATCATCGTCAACGGAGTCAGCAAAGCCTATGCAATGACTGGCTGGCGCATGGGGTGGACCTTAGCTCCACTCGAAATCAGCAAAGCGATGAGCAAACTTCAATCGCAAGAGACTTCCTGTCCCAGCAGCATCACACAATACGCGACCGTGGCCGCCCTCAATGGCCCGCAAGAATGCGTGACTGACATGCTCCGGGAGTTCTCCAAACGCCGGGAATATGTGCTGGGTCGCTTGCGAGCCCTGCCAGATGTCACTTTCGCCGAACCGGGCGGAGCATTTTATGCCTTCTTTAATGTCAGTGCCTATTTTGGCAAACCCCTGGGGGGCGGAACTGTGGTTAATGATGCCACGGAATTCTGCTCTGCCTTGCTGAATGAAGGGCATGTGGCATTGGTCACGGGGGATGCTTTTGGGGCTCCTGGATATGTCCGTCTCTCGTTTGCGACTGATATGGAGACTCTCTCCGGGGGACTGGATCGGTTGGAGAGTTTCCTGAAGGGTTAAACCCAGAACTCCCTGCACATTCCTCTTACGGGATGAAATTTGATTCAGTAAAATTCCGTCAGAAACGGAGCTGTTTCCGGTTATTCCCTTCTGAAGGGACTTTTTGAGCGGGGATGGTAATATGAATCAATCTGCAAATTCCGCAGGGCAATCCCCTCAGGGACGTCCTTTCATCGGAGTTCATTTACGCTGCTGTAACCACTATGTGCGAATCTACCTGAATCAGCAGGGAACGGCCTACACAGGTCATTGTCCCCGCTGTGCGACCCCTGTACGAGTGGACGTAGTTAAAGAAGGCGGGTCCTCTTCCCGGTTCTTTACTGCGGATTAACTCTGCAAGGCCTACCGGTTTTGACGTTTGTACATGCAATTCTTCCGTATCGAGACAACTTCCTGGTCTCGGCGGTTGTCCGTTCCCATCACGCTGAGTCTAATAGAGAGAACCACGCCTCTCAATGAGCACGGATTTCACTCAGGTGTTGGTCGCACAGCCGAGGCTCGAACTTGCTCCTCAGATGGATAACGGCTGACTTCATCACAATCGCCAATCGGGGCGACTTCTTTTACTGGCTGATCTGTAATACATGTTCCAGAGCCTGGGGAAATTCGTTACTCGCTACTGGAAACTTATGATTCCACTTTGGGTCGCAAGTTTTCTGTTGCTTGCGCAATTCGCTCCTCCCTTCAAATCGGTGCTGCGCGAAGGTGAGTTTGCATTCCTCCCTCCCGACTCTCCCAGCCTGGAAGGGGAGCGTCTGCTAGCCGAAGCCTTTCCTCAGATCAAAACAGCCAGTCAGGTGGTCATCGTGGCCAACCGAAATTCGAATGGGGAAGAACTCCGGAAAGAAGACAAAACATTTCTCACAGAAAAACTGGTCCCCCGTTTAGAAGAACTCGTTTCCGATGAAGGGGGATATGCCGAATCGCTCGCCACAGTCGAAACAGATTCGACTGATACGTCTCCCGTGGAAGAATCTGAAAATGAACCTGCGGCAGAAACGTCCTCGGAAAGTGAACCCGCGGGAAGTGCCGAATCGGAAAACCCTCAATCAGATGTCACTGAACCACTCTCTTCCGAAGAGAAAACCTCCGAGCGCTCACTGATTTCTCGAATCAAAACCTTTGAAGACAGGTTTATCGGCCCCCTTCTAATCAGTGAAGACAAACAAGCTGCGCTGGTGATCATTGAGTTCAGCACAGAATTCCTGGACAAACGCAGTTTCCCAACCATTGAGAAGATTGAAAGTATTGTCTCCGAACTTCAGTCTGAAAAACCGGAGGGATTACAACTTTCGCTGAGTGGTTCTTCCACCGTCGGTCGCGATATCATTGAAGCGGCCCAGCAATCAGCGAGCGCCACCGAATTGTGGACTGTCCTGTTGGTGGTCATCCTCCTGATTCTCATTTATCGAGCCCCCTTCCTGGCACTGATTCCCCTGATCACCGTCTATATTGCCACCAACTTCGCCTTGAAATTTCTGGCGCTTCTGGCGGGATGGAACATTATTGGGTTGTTCAACGGTGTTGAAATCTATGTGACGGTCGTCTTGTATGGGGCTGGCGTCGATTACTGTATGTTTCTCATTTCGCGCTATAGTGAAGAACTCGATGCGGGAAACAGTATGGACGAAGCGATGGAGAAAACCCTCGGCTCCGTCGGTTCCGCTCTCGCAGCCAGTGCCGGCACGACGATCTGCGGTCTGGCGATGATGGCCTTCGCAGAATTCGGCAAGTTTCATCAGGCCGGTATCGCGATGTCGCTGAGCCTGGTTTTTGTCCTTGCTGCCGCAATTACCTTTGCCCCAGCCCTACTGTTATTCGCGGGACGCTGGGCTTTCTGGCCCCAGGTTTATTCTGAACGGATCAAATCGAGTGCGGGCTGGGTCTCTCCCACTTCCGTTATCGCCCGCCTATTCGAAGCGCAGTGGATTCAAGCATTCTGGGATTGGGTCGGGCAGCTTATTCTGCGACGCCCCGCCACGATCTGGTTGGCTACCATCGGTCTGATGGCCCCGTTCGCCCTCATCAGCATCGTCTGGTATCACAACCTCAGTTATGGCCTGCTCTCGGAATTGCCCGATGAGAATACCAGCGTGCAGGGAGCTGAGGCCGTTCAAGAACATTTTCCGGCAGGCACCATTGGTCCTGTCACACTTCTTGTAAAAAAGAACGCCCTCGATTTTGCCCTTGATGACGAAATCGTACTTGAAGATCTGGTCAATAATCTGAATGAGGTGAAAGACCAATTCGGAATCATTGATGTTCGGGCGCTGACCCAACCACTCGGCGAGAAACATGCGGGTGAAGCACCTGAGGCCGATACTTTTCTGGCCCGGGGTACGTTAAAAAATCGCGTTCAGAAGTACTATATCGGGGACGCAGATCAGAACCAGGGTGAGACAAACGAAGAGCAAATTGGGGGTAACGTCGCCCGGATTGAGATTCTATTTAACAAGGATCCCTTCAGTCGTTTTAGTATCGATCAACTGAATGAATTCGAGCAGGCACTCACACAGAAAGGTCCAAAGGGCCTTTTGCCAGAAGAGTTTCAACAGGAAACCGAACTGCATTTAATCGGTCCCCCTGCCAGTATTCGTGATCTTAAAAATGTGACCCGCGGGGATCAGTTCCTGATTCACGTACTTGTAATCTGCGGCGTGTTACTGGTTCTTATTATGTTGTTGAAACGGATTGCGATTTCGGTCTATCTGATCTTCACCGTCTTCATCAGCTATCTCGCCACATTGGGTTTAACCTTCGTGCTCTTCTGGTCATTCGATCCAGTCAATTTCACCGGACTCGACTGGAAAGTGCCCATCTTCCTGTTCACGATTCTAATCGCCGTCGGCGAGGACTATAACATTTATCTCATTGCCCGTATCAACGAAGAACAGAGACGACACGGCACCGTCCAGGGAATCATCGTCGCCCTCTCCAAGACGGGAAGCATTATTTCCAGTTGCGGTATCATTATGGCGGGAACGTTTTCTTCCCTGATGGCAGGCAGCTTGACCGGCATGCACCAACTTGGGTTTGCGCTCGCCTTCGGAGTTCTGCTCGACACCTTCATCGTGCGTCCAATTCTGGTCCCCGCCTACCTGGTAATGCTGCATACGGACCGATTTGGAAAATTAGGCCTTCTCTTGGGTTCGGAACCTGATGACGAAGAAGCGGTTGAAGAAACTGAGGCGAATGTGCACTCCTGAGCAGTCCTGCCTAAGAGTGTGAAAACTGGTCGTTCACCGAGGAATATCGAGTTAATTCAGGCCCCCACTCACGGTGAAGATATCAGGCCGGAGGGAGTGGTTTCCCAATACGGCAATGAGTAGAATGGGGCGAGTCTCACAGGTGCCCCGTCCTCTTTGTTCTCGATTTGTCCAATAATTAAGGTTTACAGCTAGTCTTATGCCCAGTTCTTCGTCAAATAGTATGCTCGAACAAATCAAGGAGAAAGTTCAGGCCGGGGAACGTGTTTCCATCGAGGAAGGAATATTTCTCGAAGAACAGGTGGATCTCCTCACCTTGGGAGAAATGGCCAATCAAATTCGAGAGCGGAAAAACGGCAATTTCGCGTATTACAACACGAACATTCACCTGAACCCGACAAACGTCTGCATTTACCGCTGTGACTTCTGCGCCTTCCGGGCCGACCTACGCGATGAAAAAGCCTATACCTTCACCGACGACATGGTTCGTGAGCGGGTGGAAGAAGCCCGGGCACAGGGAGCAACTGAAATTCATGTCGTGGGGGGGCTGCATCATCAGAAAAAATTCGACTGGTATCTGAACGTCGTCCGCGTCATCCATGAGACCTACCCCGAATTGCACATCAAAGCCTGGACTCCCGTGGAAATCTACTGGTTCAGTTACATGACCAAAAAACCTTACCAGTGGGTCCTCGAACAATTGGTCGAAGCGGGGCTGGGAAGTATGCCGGGGGGAGGAGCGGAAATTTTCGATCCGGAAGTCCGCTCTCAAATCTGCGAACATAAGGCGGATGCCAAAAACTGGTTTGAAGTCCACGAAGCCGCTCACGGACTCGGGTTACGATCGAACGCGACCATGCTCTACGGACATGTGGAACAAGCACGCCATCGGATCGATCATCTGCATCAGTTACGAACACTCCAGGACAAAACAGGTGGATTCCAGACCTTTATTCCACTCGCTTTCCATCCAGCCAATACTCGGCTATCTCATATTCCGAAGCCAACCGGGTTAACCGATCTGAAGACGATGGCTATCTCACGCATCATGCTGGATAACTTCGATCACGTAAAAGCGTATTGGATTATGCTGGGTGAAAAAATCGCCCAGACTGCACTCAGCTTTGGTGCAGACGATATCGATGGCACGGTGGTACACGAGTTAATCTATCACGATGCCGGAGCCGAAACGCCCGAAGGATTGACGGTCGAGCAACTCCACCGCCTCATCCGCGAAGCGGGACGCGAGCCTGTTGAGCGCGATACGCTGTACCGACGCATTATCCGTGACGGGGCACAATGGACCGTCGGTGAACCTGTGATGACGGGCGCAGGCTGCTGACAATTAGCAAACGACAAAAAACGACACAGACCCTCAGATTATCCCGAAAGCTCTCCACAATGACCGGTTCTACTTCCACATCGCCAATCAAAGTCAAAACGATTGATCATGTCACTCTCGTTTCCCGAGACATGGAAAAAACCCGTCAGTTTTATGTGGACATTCTGGGGATGGAAGATGTACCGCGACCTGCCTTTTCCTTCGCAGGAATGTGGTTCCAGGCCGGAAACACGATGATTCACATCATCGAAGAACATGATCAATCCGGGCCTGCTGGTAACCAGGATGTTTCCGGTTACACGGAAACCCGTACGCATCACTTCGCCTTTGAAGTGGACGATGCCCTCGCAGCGGAAGAAGTTCTACGAGAACATAACGTGCCGATTGTCTGTCCCGCAAAAAAACGACCGGATGGGGCAACGCAGGTTTTCGTACTCGATCCGGATGGTTACGTCGTCGAATTAAGCTCACTGCCGGAATAGATCTTGTTCAAGATCCAAATGACGGCTTTCGGACACGAAACGTCATTGATAACGTGGTTTTGCACCGCCAGAAGCCGCTACGCATTGAGATGATACCTACTGGAACTCAGCCATGCTTACCAGCGGTTTTCAAGCTGCATCTGATTGACGTTCAGTGAACGTCCCGCTTCAAAGCATTCGGGAGCGGTGGCAGGGAGTCGAAGCCAGATTTTCTCATCCCGGTAGATCCCGTCGATAGCAATATGCGGCCCCAGATCGTCATCGTCAGTGTGGGAAAGCGCCTGCCAGTGGAACTCGTTGATCTTAGGAAAAATTTGCTGCAACTTGGCCAGATCAACATGGAAGTTACTTGGTAACCGGCGACCGTCATTCGCTCCTCCCTGGACCTCGGTAGCTGAGGAGAACAGAGTGATTTCCCACTGGTCCCATTCCTCGTTCCAGAAGATATGGCATCCCCAGGGAGGCATCGGAGAGAGGGGGCAGACTGCGGACAGGACGGCCTCGCAGAAATCAGACAGCCATTCGGGAGTGTCGCTCATGATGTGGTCCTTCGATGCTGATACAGCTCAATTCAAATGGAGAGGAATGAGTTACCTGTGTTCAGCAATTCGAGTGCCAATGAAAACCGGGAATCGATTAGAAAGAATTAACCCGTTTGGGTAAAACACGATACGCCGTAGCGTCATGAGGGAAGATTCACTATCCGTATAGCATAGAGATACATTCTGAACCAACCGTTGTAAAAAAGAACGTCGCAATCTACATCATTCTGTGAAAGAGATTTCTGCCCCGTTTCTACAGTTGGTCTCTCTGTTCTCTCCGCTACAACTGGAATCTCCGTGCTTCTTTTCCTGATTGGATTAGAGCGACAATCCGGAACCCACCAGTGGCTGGTTTTGAGACTGTTTGAGTGACTTCTGATCAGGAATTGAGCAGGTTATTCATCATCATGATGGCAGCCGGGCCGACCAGCACGACGAAAATCCCCGGGAAAATGAACAACACGAGCGGGAAAATCATCTTCACGGCAGTCTGTTGAGCCTTTTCTTCTGCCAGTTGGCTACGGCGAAGCCGCATACTGTCAGACTGCACGCGTAGGGCCTGTGCGATCGAGGAACCAAATTTATCTGCCTGAATCAAGATGGCCGCGAGGGCTTTCATGTCATCGACTCCGGTTCGAACTCCCAGTTCATGGAGCACGTCCCGACGTTTTCGGCCCATCTGTAATTGCATATTACACAACGTAAGTTCTTGACAAACTTCCGGGGCGGAATCTTCCAGTTCCTCAGAAACACGCCGCATACCCGCATCCAAACCCAGTCCCGCTTCTACACAGACGACAAGCAGGTCGAGGGCATCGGGCAAGTTGAGAAAGATTTTTTCCTGGCGACTTTTCTTCAATAGCCCAACACCGATCTCCGGCAGATAAAAGCCGAGCCCAGCACCGATTACTAAAGAGCTCCATCCATTCTGGGTTACCCCAAAATTGAAGAAACCGAAGCCTCCCCCGATCATCAAACCGAGGATGGCCAGCATCGCTTTCAATGCAAGATAGATCGTCGGAGCGGAAGGGTTATGGAAACCGGCATTGGATAACCGGATTTTCAGGTTATTCTGTTCCAATTCCGTCTTGGGCTTCAGTGAATTAGAAAGTGCCGGGGCTGCTTTATGGAAGTACTTCTTCAACCCGGTCTGTTCTTCTTCAAGGGACGATTTCCCTTTGTTTCGCAGGGAAGGATCGCGCAGTTCATCCAGACGCTCCGCAGCGCGTTCGTCGGACGAACTGTTGAAGAGGTTCATAATCGCCCAGATCAACATCGTGATCGCGCCGAAAATGATAAACGGAAGTAATGTCTGGAAATCCATGGGAGTCATCCGCTGAATTGATGTGAAGAAAATTCCGTATTGAAGTCAAAAAATAATCGATCCCGTCAGAGCATCAAACCTTGATGTTGACGATCTTCTTGATGGCAACGGCCCCTAATACCTGCAGGAAGGCCGCACCGGCAATCATCTTGCGTCCATTTTCATCGGTGAACAGCAACATGACGTAATCCGGATTCAAATAATATACGGCAACAAACAGGGCTACCGGCAATGCCATCAAAACGATACCGCTGATACGGCCTTCCCCGGTCAACGCCTGAACTTGTCCTAAAATCTTGAATCGTTCGCGAATGATGTAACCGATCTTGTCGAGAATCTCGGCCATGTCCCCCCCGGCCGTCCGCTGGATAGCGACGGCAGTGACGAAGAACTTGAGGTCCAGGTTGGGCATCCGTTTGAGCATGTTCTTCAAAGCCTCTTCCATGGAGACCCCCAGGTTTTGCTCTTCATAGGCTTTACTGAATTCAGCCGAGATCGGATCGGGCATCTCCTCAATCACCACATGCAGACCGGAAGCCAAACTGTGTCCTGAACGCAAAGCACGGGCCACCAATTCGAGGGCATCTGGTAATTGTTGAGCGAAAAGTTTGAATCTTTTACGGCGTTTCCACATCAGACAGATCAATGGGACGATTCCCATAACCAGGGCGGCAACCGGATAGAGTGGCACCGGTGCCTGGGCAATAATCGCGATAAAAACACCGAGAGCAGCACTTCCAAAGGAGGCGGCGACAAACATATCCGGACGAAAGCTGACATCAGCCTGTTCCAGCAAAAGCGAGAGACCGGTGAACCGGTTCCCCACCTTTTTGAACATCCCCCGGATCCCCGTGAGGCTGTCGTTGATCGCATCTTTTGTAATGGAAGCCTGTTCGCCGTTTTCTTTCTGGCCAGTAAGTGAACGAAGTCGTTCTTCCGTTTTGGAGCCATCTTTAATGTCACCCATCACGTAAGAAGCGGCCACGACAACGCAGACCACTCCCACAAAGACAGCCAGACTGATGAAGAATATTGCCATGATTGAAACCAGTATTATTTAGTGAAGTGCAACTTGTTCTGGTGTGAAATTTGGTGATGGTTCAGCATTCTCGCATTCCCATCAATCGCTAACTGTTCTATCCCAATTTACGATGAGAGAAGATGTTCGCCGGCAAGCGAATACCGGCCGCTTCCAATCGATCCATACAAGCCGGGCGGACCCCCGTTGACTCGAAGTGACCGAAGGCACGTCCGTTTTCATCAATCCCATCCTGAACAAACAGGAAGATGTCCTGCATAATGACCGTGTCCTGCTCCATGTTCAGAACCTCGGTAATGTGAGTTACTTTACGCGGCCCACCCTGGAGACGGTTCACCTGAATGATGACATCTACCGCCGAAGCGAACTGCTGTCGCAAGGCTTTCAGGGGCATTTCAATTCCCCCCATGGTGATCATCGTTTCCAAACGGGAAACAGCGTCGCGCGGGGTGTTAGCGTGAATGGTCGTCAATGATCCCTCGTGACCGGTGTTCATCGCCTGAAGCATGTCGAGCGATTCTGGTCCACGACATTCCCCAATGATGATTCGGTCGGGACGCATACGCAGGGCGTTCTTGACGAGTGCCGTCGCGGTGATTTGTCCTTTCCCCTCGATGTTCGGAGGACGAGTTTCCAACCGCAGCACGTGATCCTGCTGCAATTGAAGCTCGGCTGCG
>JAGQQC010000059.1 GCA_020426395.1 Planctomycetaceae bacterium | reverse complement strand
AACGGTCGTTTCGACTCCGTTGGAACCGGTTGCCGTAATGGTCACCTTGTGGATCCCGCGATCTTCATAGGTCGGAGTATAAGTCCATGAGAATTCACCATTCCCGTATGAAGTGACTGTCCCTTTGTCCGTGGTAAATGTGACCGTTGTTTCGGCTTGAGTTCTAAACGCGCCCGAGTTCGTTACCGTCGCACCAGTTATTCCCAAAATCCGATTCGTATTCAGGTCTACTGCGAGATATTGGGGATGATCGAACGTTGCAATGAAAGCATCGGTCCCGCCATTGTTGGTAAGGTTGACCACATCCGGTCCTGAATCAAAGTCGGCTCCGTCAACGAAACTACCGGTGGTCAGAAATTGGGAATCTTTGTAAAGAGAAGTGGAACCGACTCTCGCCTTGTCATCATCAATAACTCGGGTCGCATAGAGGAATTGCCCATCGTTGTCCATCACCCAGATATGACGACTCTCTTCGTTTTCGGTCTCCAGGAAATATTCAGCTAGTCCCGGGTTGAAATCGGCGATGCCGGAGAAAAATCCGTGAACATAAACGTTCCCTTCGGAATCGAGTTCAACGGAACCATTTTCGTCTCGACCGGGTCCTCCCGCCTGGTTTACCCAAATGAGATTCCCTTCGCTGTCCAGCTTGGCAACAAAGCAATCGTAATCGCCCACACTCGTCAGGAAATGAGTCCCTTCGCCTGGATCAAAATCGACGGTTCCTTCGAAGTAACCGACCAGATATATATTCCCCTCAGCGTCCAGTTTGACTCCTTCAGAGTCATTATCCCCTGGACCGGAAAAACTGCGAACCCAAACGAAATTACCATCCGTGTCATATTTCGCTAAGAAAATCTCCGACGAGTTATTACTCGAACTGAGATTGTAAACTTCCTCGCTGGGATCGAAATCCACGGTCAGCGCGAAATGCCCAGCGATAAAGATGTTGCCATCCCCATCGACTTCCAAATGATAAATACGATCATCGTAGTAGCTCCCAAAAGAATTTCCCCAGACCAGATCTCCATTCGCATCCAGCTTCACCAAAAGCATGTCGCTTTCGCCTTTGCTGCTTAATTCGAGCACATTCGGCCCAGGATCAACATCATTCCGAGAATGAAAACGCCCTCCTATATAGACATTGTCTTCCGAATCGGATCGGACAACATAACCTTTATTCGCACTTTGTCCCCGAAACGATTTGGCCCAAAGATGATTCCCTTCCCGATCGTACTTGGCAATGAAGCAGTCGTCGAATCTGCGACTCGTGAGATTGTTTTCGCCAGGCCCGGGATCGAAATCGACCGTATTGTAAAACCAGCCCGTGAGCAGCACATTTCCACTGCCATCCAATGTGATTTCTGTTGGCCGAATATCGTCACTCGCTCCAAGGTGATGCGCCCAATTGAGTATTCCATCGGAATTGTACATCGCCAGAAAAATACCTGGCTCTGAACCCGAATCGAGGAAGTACTCCGCAGTACCGGGAGCGAAGTCAACCAGTCCTTCATAAGTCCCATGGACAAAGACACTCCCCGACAAATCCGTGAGGATGCGATCACCCTCGTCATCAGAGGCTCCGCCGAATGAGACAGCCCAATTGGTCTCAAATTCGAGAAAGGGAGATTTCGCTATATCTGAACCGTCTTCAGAAATTCCTGTGGGATTCGTGGACGATAAGAGGACTCGCGATTCCAGATGATCAATCGCGGCTAATTCAATGCGGGTTTTGTTCTGAATGCGTCTTTTACTATTGATACGTCGCCCGAAAAACGGTTGAGCGAATCTTTGAATTTTCTGCATTTGGTGAAGAGCCTGTGTAAGTTTAAGGAATGTTAAGCGAGGCGAGACCGTCAACAGTGAGCAGCCCGGGAATTCGATGGTTGCGAATAACCAGAATGTGCTCGTGTCTGGTGACAGAAAATGCGAAACGAATAGCGTCTCTTTTCAAAGATACCGAGTTTGTTTCCCCATGCGAATCTTGCTGCTGCAGGAAATGCAGAAATTTCGTCGGTGCATTTACGATTAACAATACGATTAACTGTCTGGCGTCGCGAACCGAGAGTACTTCAAGTTACCGATGAAAACAGAAGCATCTTTTTGAAATATTAACATCTCATAGGGGAAACTGGCTTAAAAGACAAAAAGTGAGTTAGGCCTCGTATTATAAGTTGCCCCTAGGTTTTCTCTTACTGGCCAGAGAAGTCGATTCTCGCGAGTTCACTTGTCAGGGCCCCCAATGATCCTCTGACTGGTCAATATCCTGCTTACACTTCAATCTACAAAACAACCACAATAGGATTTCAGAACGAATAGCAATGCCTGAACTCAATTTGATATTCAGTGGGAAGATAACTCACTGCTCAATGTGAGAGAGTTCTAACAAAAGTTATCACCATTTGAATGGATTGATCCGTTCACTTCTCCACTCAAGTCTTGGGACCATTCATCGCTCCATTCGTAATTCTGCTTTATTACGAACACATTCCGCTCATCATCGTGGGGCGTTGTTAGCGAACCTACTTCCTGAATTGAAATGAATTGCCAAAGGGAAATGGACTGTATTCACGATGACGTCCGGATAAATGAATACGCATACGGACCTCTAGAAAACCAATTCTTTGTGGCATACCGTTCGTCAGGAACTCCTTAACTCTACGCATACAGACACTTTGCAACAACAAATGAAAGTTCTTGCTAATAGTAGAGACACGCTGGATCAGGTTTACTTTCAGACGGCTTAATGCTGCTCAACAGCGCCTCCATACTCTTATCTTTCCTCAAAACCCAAAGAGTGATCGTTCCACCCAAAGCACCTGGAGAACAACAACGAATGCCTGATATGGAGAAACTCATTCTAACTTGTGAGTTGAGTCCTGGTGACATCGTCATGTTGACGGCAGCCGTCCGTGATTTGCATCTCGCCTACCCGGGACAATTTCTGACTGACGTACGAACAAGCGCGAGCCAATTGTGGGAGAACAATCCTTTCATCACTTCTCTCAACGACGATGATCCTGATGTGCGATTCCTCAAGATGAATTACCCACTCATTCATCACAGCAACACTCGACCGTATCACTTTATCCACGGGTATCACCAGTATTTGGAAGAGCAATTGGGCTTAAGAATACCTGTGACAGAATTCAAAGGTGATATTCATCTTTCTCCAGAGGAATGTCTTTGGATGTCTCAGATACAGGAACTGGGAATTCAAGACAATTTCTGGATTGTGATGGGGGGAGGAAAATACGACTTCACCGCTAAATGGTGGAATCCAGAATTCTATCAGGAAGTTGTCGATCACTTTGTGGACAAAATTCTATTTGTGCAATGTGGGGAACAAGACCACTGGCATCCTCCACTGAAAAACGTGATCGACTTAATCGGCAAGACAGACGTACGGCAGTTCGTTCGTTTAATGCATCATGCGGATGGCGTTCTCTGTCCGGTTACTTTCGCGATGCATTTGGCGGCAGCAGTTCGTCCCAAGCCAGAAAAACCACCTAACCGGGCTTGTGTTGTTGTGGCAGGAGGTCGAGAGCCCAGTCATTGGGAAGCTTATCCACATCATCAATTCTTGCATACGAACGGGAGCCTCTCTTGCTGCAATCAAGGTGGTTGCTGGAAATCGCGATGTCAGCAAGTTGAAGACAACGACAAGAAAGATTTGGATTTGTGTGTCCAGCCAGTTGAAATCCAAAGTGATCTGCGGATCCCCAAATGCATGCAAATGATCACGCCACAAGATGTGATACGCAGAATCGAAATGTATTACGAAGGAGGTAGCCTCAAGTACAACGAACCTGCAGAAATGAAGGTCTCATAAATAAAGCAACTCAAGGAGTAATTTGTTAGGAAAATCAATGAACACGGAAGTCATACCACCAAGGATGATCTCAATAATTGTCACGACGTATAAGAATGACACGCTGTACACAGAAGCGTGTTTGGAAGCGATTCGAGAATGGAAGTCAGCTCACCATGAATTAATCGTTGTGGTTCATGATGAATCGCCGTTACTTAGAGCTTATCTGGAGGCCTGTCATCAGGATGGATTGATAGACATTTTGGTACTCGCCGAAAGCGAGCATGGCCATACGCGAAGTTTCAACCTGGGAGTGCAGTATGCGAATTCTGATCTGATCTTCAATATTTGTAACGACATTCTTATTGGACCAGAAATCATTGATGATTGTGCGTATCAGCTCAGAACCGATCCTCATCTGGGACTCATCGGCTGGCATTGGTACAGCGAAGGAACCTGTTGGAAAGATGGTGAAGTAACCCAATACTCGCTTCGCGACCAGGAAAGACCGTTGCTAGCGCAGGAATATCTGGGGCGTATTTACGAGGCGGAGTGGTTCACCGGCAGGCTATTTAGGGCTATTAAAGGGCCGAAGTGGTTACAACTTTGCAACACCGCTTTTTTTGGTGCTCGGCGAGAAGTCCTAGAAAAGGTTGGCGGTGGGTTTTCAAAAGAATTTCCACACTACTTTGCTGATGATTTTTTGAGCTACGCCGTTTTAGATCAAGGGTATGACGTGCGGAGTTTCGACCCTCGTTTCCGCGTGCGAGAACATTTTCATGAGTTTCAATATGACAATATTGACGTGGAAGATCGTCGTCGCGGGACGGATGCACTGAACTTCAAATTACAGTTTACCAACAAACTAAAAGGACTCAATGGAGGAATGTCTGAAGAAGAATCGACCTTTCTCTACTTGCTGGCACGGTCACTTCCTGAAAACAACATTATCACCAATCTTGGTGTGTGGAAAGGTTCCTCGGCAATTGTGTTATTAGAAGCACTTCGAGATAAGCAAGCCACGTTCTACTTCATAGACTGCTTTGATAATCCCTCCGTTTCAGCGATGTCTGCTCAGCCACCCATTAGCCAGGCTGAGTTTGTTCGCCACATTCAGTCTCATGTTTCTCCGAATCATACCGTCCGGATTATTGAGGCCAACACATTGGAACTGGACCGCGTTCCCCATTCCGATTTCATTTTTCTGGATGCGGGTCACACAGCAGAATGCGTTCGCCATGATTGTCGTTTAATCAATGAGTCGCTCAATTCAAACGGAACCGCTGCTTTTCATGATTATGATTGTTCAGCTTGGCCTGATGTTAAACCAGAAGTAGACCGAGTATTTAGCCCACTTGAAGCACATCAAACAGTGGGAGTTTATCGTCGACATCACGGCGAAAGAGGGAAGTATGAATGGAATTCGAAGGCCGTCAGTGAAAAGTAATTTTTAACGCTCGTTTTCAGGGACGTTTAGATGGCTTCAAACGTTTCTGCGATATCCGCAAAAGTCTAACTGCGGATTTAAACGTGTTGTTGGCAGTGTGACATCACGTTTTTAGCTCATTTTCTGTTTTATCAGTACACAACATCGGAACCGGTGCGCGCAGTTCAAGGATGTAGCCGGTCTGTTTCATGGAGAGATTTTATTATGTCAAGTTCCAGTAGTTCATCCAACAGTTCCTCTAGCAGTTCGTCCAGTAGCTCTTCTCCCAGTTGCGGAGCGTTAATTTATCATTTACCAGGCTCCGCAGCGAACGAAACTGCTGGCGCTGGAGATGCAGATTGGACCAACTACAACAACATAAAAGAAGTTGGCAATGGTGTCGCAACGGCTGCCATCGGAAACAACGAGATTACACACTATCTCGCTGCCACTAATTTCCCTTTCTGCCTCCCTCCTGGCCACAAAGTTGATGCGATTTATGTCAAATATCACGCCAAAAGTGATGATGACACATATGTAAAAAGTAACGGTGTCAATCTTACATACAATGGAGAGACACCCGTTGGTTTACGGAAAGGTGCGAATGAAGTTTGGCCGACTTCAGGAAACGAGCTCACTGTGGGAGGTGATGTTGAGACTTTTTGGGGCATAAGTAATTTTGAATCCTGGCGAGTACTTGTTGCTACATTTGGAGTTTTGATCCAGGGAGTAAATGATGAACGACACGAAAATCATTCTGTAGAAATTGACTATGTCAAAGTGTTAATCGAGCATTCGGAATCTTCGAGTTCTTCGTCAGACAGCTCCTCTTCAGATAGTTCTTCTTCCTGGTCGTCTAGCTCTAGCAATGCTGCTCCTGAAGATGAGATGGCTTGTCCGTGTGAAGGTAAGGATGTCAGTGAGAAGCCTATCCGTTACGCCAACGGAACGACGATGTATGAAACCACAGACGTTTCTGCGGGAGGGTTTGGTCTGGGGTGGGCTCATAACCGAGTTTACAGTAACCGGATGGCTTATGATTTCAATCGAGGCAATGGTACGAATTGGTATCTTGAAGATTGGCCTTATCTGATTGTTTCGCCAAATACGACTTCTGCGATCGGGTTAATGGGAAATGTCAACCGTCCTACCTGGTTCGTAAATCAAAGTGGCAGTTACAAAGCGCTTTATGGAGCTTTGACAGAGTTGACTCATGACAGTGGCACAGCCACGTTCAGTCTACTGGATACGGATGGAACGAAAACGGTCTTTCATGACTTTACTCATGCGGAACGCCCTGGTTTGATGAAATCGGTGACGAGCCCGGGAGGTAATACGGTTGAAGTCACTGGTGGTGGAAGTGGCTATCAGGATCTCTTTGCGGAAAGAGAATTTACTTCTGGTGGAGTGACGACCTACGAACGGTTTAAGTATGAATTCCATACTTCTGGTTCTCAATATGGCCAATTAAATATCTGCACACTTCAACGAAAAAAATGATTCGGGTAGTTGGCAGAACATCCAACGGGCTTCCTATGAGTATTACGAAACCAGCGAAAGCTATGGCAACTATGGCAACCTGAAGAAGGTTACTAAGGAGAATTGGAAAGATAGTAACTGGGTAGAAACCGGAGTGGAATACTACCGATATTACAAACCCGCTGAATCCAATGGTTTCACTCATGGCATTAAATATATCGTCGAGGCTGAAGCGTGGACTCGCATGAAAAACAATGGTGTGTCTAATCCAGTGACTGCCAGTGATGCGACGATTGCACTCTATGCGGACTACTACTTTGAGTACGATTCCAATCGACGAGTGACGAAGGAGATTGTTGAAAGCGGTTCCAAAACATATACATTCGCCTATACCTCGAATGCCTCAGCTCCCGCTGCCGGAAATTATAACCACTGGACTGTAAAAACTGTAGAGACGTTACCAGACGGGAATCAGAACATTGTTTACTCAAACCAAATTGGGTTGACGATGCTAAAGGTGTTCAAATCGGGATCCGATGAGTGGCATCATTTCTACCAATATGATAGCGAAGGACGAGTGACGGGAGAGGCGTACCCCTCAGCAATTACGGGGTACAGTGATGCTTACAACGATTTGTTGAATCTGGATCCGAATACACTTGATTATCAATACATCCGGAATACAGAAGGCCTGTTGTATTTCAGTGAGTATTACACTGGCAGTGGGAGCGGAGCTGCGCCTGGTCGCCTGAAAAAACGGAGTGTGCTTAATGGGCAGAATGGTACTCATATTCCACTAATCGAGTATGAATACACATCCCATACTTATAATGGGGATACGATTTACCCTGTCAGCAAACAAACTGTTTATAAAAACACCGATGGAACGGGCGGCATTGAAACGTCATATAGCTATGAGTTCCACACAAGTAAGCTACAGGCGAAGAAGGTGACCACCACGTTGCCTGCGATTTCTGCTAGTCAGAATGGATCTGGAACCGCTGATACGCTGACGGAATACTTCGATGAAGAAGGTCACTTGACTTGGCGAAAAGATCAACGAGGGTTCATCACCAGGAACATTTATGACACGACAACGAGCACGTTGACACAGCGAATTGAGGACGTAGATACATCGCAAGTTACGGATGAGCCATCTGGTTGGAGCACGCCCACGGGTGGCGGAAAACATCTGGTAACAGACTTTGAACACGATGACTTGGGACGGCACACACAAGTGCTGGGACCGGAACATACGATTGATGTGAGTGGTAGCGCGACTACGGTGCGATCGGCCTCCTGGACCGTCTTCGACGATGAAGATGATATCCTGCGCGAGGCCAGTGGTTACGCCACGGGATCAGGAAGTTACACCTACACGCTGATCAATCCTGTTGTCATCACGAAGATGGACAAGAAAGGAAAGACGCTCGAAGAGATCTCTGCATCACGTGCGAGCAGTAGTGGCAAACTTTCTGCTTCCGACACTTTTGTCCAATCGAGCTATCTGAACTGGACGGTGTATGGCTACACCGACTGCTGCTTGCTGGAATATATGAGAACGTATCATGTTATTCCAAGCTCGGGTAGTGGAACTGCAGGGACGAACTACTCCCAGACGAGTTACGGCTACGATTTGATGAAGCGGCGTATTCGGGAAGAATCACCTGGGGGAACGATCACTCGCACGGTTCTAGATGCCCGCGGGTTACCGATTGCGGCGTATATTGGCACAAATGATAACAGTGCTACGGCCAGCGATCCGACTGGTGGCGGCGCGTCGGGAAACAATATGGTTCTCACATCCGAGTCGGAATACGATGGTGGGAATGATGGCCAGAATGGAAACCTGACAAAAGTCACTCAACATGCGCTGACGGCAGACTCTCGAGTAACTAACCACAGTTATGACTGGAGAAATCGTAAAGTCGAAACGGATGGTGAAATAGATTACTTCGAGAAATTCTATTACGACAATCTTGATCGTGTCACCAAAACGGAACGATATGACACCACCGATAGCGGTTATCTGATCGGGAAAATGGAGCCCTTCTACGATGATCTAAATCGCGTTTACCAAGTGAAGAGTTATGGTTACGACACCGATACTGGAAGCTCAGGGAATGTACTGACCACGAACACCTGGTATGACGAAGTCGGCAATATTCAAAAATTGAAAAAGCCCGGTACTAATTCATATGAGTACCATGAATACGACAGTTTGAATCGGCGAATCAAGTCATATGTCGTGGCAGGGTCTAACGGGACGGTTTCCACGGATAAGGTCATTGCACAAACAGAGACTGAATATGACGACGCTAATAACATTATCCTCGAAACGGTGCGTGAGCGGTTCCATGATGAAACGGGAACTGGTTCGTTAGGTGATTCGTCAACGGCACCGAAAGCACGTGTCAGTTACTCTGCTTCCTGGCCAGATGCCGTCGGGAGAACTCAGGCGACGGCTGAATATGGGACGAATGGAGGAAGCAGCTTCACACGTCCCTCCACCATTCCCAATCGCTCGGATACGGTACTGGTGACGACTTCGGATTATAACGACGCTGGATTGGTTTATAGCGTGGTCGATCCTGCGGGAGTCGAGTCGCGGTTTGAATATGACGCCCTTGATCGGGAAACGAAATCGATTCAGAACTACCAGGAGTCGGCCTCTTCGAGCAGCGCGGTCGTGAATACCGAGGCGTATTGTGGTTCGTTCTCCCAAGATACTTCAGGGGATGAAGCGTGGATTGACGGGAGTAACACAACCGGTAACACGCCATCCACCTATGCTTATTCTTCATTCGGGAGATGGGATTCGACACACAAAGCATTTTTCACCAACTTTGGATTTAACATCCCGACGAGCGCCGTGATCAAGGGAGTCGTGGCGACGTTGGACTTCACTGATTCTACTAACGGGGAGATGACCTATTGTCAGCTCACCAAGGATGGTTCGACCGTTGAGGGAACGAATCAGGCATCCGGAGACTGGACGGGGGTCAAAACGATTGGTTCCTCCAGTTATCTGTGGGGAACCTCGCTGACTGCATCGGAGGTTAATGCCTCTTCGTTCGGTGTGGTGCTCTCGGCGTCGGGAACAGCTAGCAGCAATGAAGCCCGCATCAAGACGGTCAAGCTTAAGATCTATTATCAGAATAGCTGTTCGAGTTCCGCGGATGTCAATCAGACTGTTAGCAAAACTTATACGCTGGATGGACAACTGGCGACGCTCACCGCCGAGAACGCAACGACTGGTAACCAGACGACGACCTATGAGTATGGAACTCAAGTCACTGGTACGGATTCGAACATCGCGACTTCGACTTTACTAAGACGGGTCAAATATCCTGATTCGGGTTCGACTTCTGATGTCGTTGAGTTTCGGTATAACCGCCAGGCTCAGGTTAAGGAGATGACCGATCAAAACGGTACGGTGCATGCTTACTCCTTCGACAAACTGGGACGCAAATATATCGATAGTGTCAGCACATTGGGAACCGGGATTGATGGAGCGGTTCGCAGACAGCATACCACGTTTGATGCTCTCGGTAGGGCGCGCCGGTTCAGTAGTTATGATGCGACCACCGGTAGTAATTATGTGAACGATGTGCATTATCTGTTCGATAAATATGGGCAGGTTATTCAGGAAAAACAGGAACAAACCGGTGCGGTTTCTGGTTCGACGCCCAAAGTGTTGTATTCCTACGCAGATGGAACGAACAACACGATCCGGCTGGAGTCGATGACTTATCCGGACGGAAAAGTGATTACGTTCGATTATGGCAGCGGCATTAATAACGATCTTGATCGGATTGAGAAAATCAAGGACGGCACTACGGTGCTGGCGGAGTATGAATACCTTGGTTTGAGCCGGATTGTGAAGACCGATTACCCGGAACCGGATCTGCTCTTTAATCTGACGGCGAGTAGCAGCGGTGGGGATGGTGGAGACATCTATCAGGGGATCGACCGGTTTGGTCGGATCGTGGACCATCACTGGGAAGATTATGGTAGTTCGTCCAGCGTGGCTGAATTGAAACATGGGTATGACAGGGTAAGCAATCGGTTGTATCGGGAAGATCTGGTCAACAGTACGAGCACGACGTTTGATGAACTTTATTCGTATGACGCTCTGAACCGATTACAGAATCTCAATCGAGGCGAACTGAATGCGCAGAAGGATGCTCTCTCGTCAACCGCCTTCGCGCAATGTTGGACGCTTGATGAAACGGGGAACTGGACGTCGTTCCGGGAAGATGATGACGGCGATGGTGTCTGGAGTCTGGTGCAATCGCGGACGACGAATAAGGCGAATGAGATTGGTTCGATCAGTGAATCGACCGGACCGGCGTGGGTTACGCCAGAATATGACGCGGCGGGGAACATGGACAAGCTTCCTCGACCGGATGATCTGACGAGCAGTTACGTTGGCACCTACGACGCCTGGAACCGGCTGGTCAAGTTGACCGATGGAACGAACACGGTTCAGGAGAACGAATACGACGCGCTGCGTCGCCGAATCGTTCGTAAGGAGTATAGCTCGGGGACGTTATCCGAGACTCGCCGGTTCTATTACGGCGTGGGTTGGCAGGTACTGGAGGAGCGGGTCGGAAGTGAGACGACCTCCGACGCGCAGTATGTCTGGGGCTTGCGGTACATCGATGATTTGATTTGTCGGTATCGGGAAGAGGAAGTTGCTGCCGAGACATTTGAAGTCCGTCGACAATACGCCGTTCAGGACGCCAACTGGAATGTTGTGGCGCTCACGGATTCTGCAGGGGATGTGCTGGAGCGGTATCACTACACGCCGTACGGTTCGCCGATCTTCCTCACCCCGAGTTTTGGTTCGAGAAGCGGTTCCGATTACGACTGGGAATACCTGTTCGGCAGTTACCGGTATGAATCACTGACGGGACTCTATCAGGTTCGCAACCGGGATTATCATCCGGAACTGGGCAAGTGGATGGAACGGGATCCGGAGGGGTATGTGGATGGGTTGAGTTTGTATGGGGCGTATTTCGTGCCGGGTGGGGTGGACCCGATGGGGCTTGGAGAACCATTTCCTTACAACTTCTGGAAATGGGTATATAAGCGATACGACAACGACACAAGTACTCCAATTTATCAAGATCGGTACCAACGTGATCCAGACATATATATTATCGAAGATAGAATCGAAAAAAGGTTAACTGGTGATAAAAATGCTCCATTAAGGACTGGAGATTGTGGGAGGTTTAGCAATCCCGATACCAATCAATATGATGCATTGCCGGTGGCAGAAGCTATTGTTGCATCGGGAGCTATGATTGTTTCGGTTGCTCCAGGCCCCAAAACGCGTACATCTACCAGTGGGATTACCCCTCCGGCAGGCAAGCAGACATGCCCTGCATGTAAAAATGTTGTTAAACCAAAGCTCAACTCAAAACCTGGGTACGCTAAGGGAATCAAGGGAGATCCCCCTTCTAAGAAACAGGTTGGATCATACACACATACCTTTAAGAGCGGAAAGAAGTATCATGGAAAAGGATCAGAGTCTCGAGCTTCGACTAGCGCTCGAAAAACTGCTCAAAAACATAACGATCCACATGTTAATACAGAATGGAAACCAGCCCAGAATGACAAACAGGCGTTTATTGACGAACATCTTAGGATTCAAGCTGATGGTGGTGTAGAGAATACAAATAACTATAATCAAATCAATTCACCAGGCGCGAAATATTGTGTCGAGTGAACTGTGATTTAATTTGTTCATTCAAGGAGCATATCAATTCAAATGAATGATTCTGAATTTAAGACTTTAGCTTGGGCAGACATGAAAGTAGTCTGGATTGCGTCTGATCGCATTGAAGAAACCATCTCATTTTACGAGCGTGAGCAACTTGACGGGTTCATTCTCAGTCCACTATTCGGTTACAAAAGGGAAGATCTGGATTTTCTGTCAAGCACTCCTGATGTTCGCTGTCTGGTTTTACTGGATTCAAAAAAAAGAGATATTGATTCCATCTGCCAACTGAACAAACTGGAGTATCTTTCTCTGGATGGTAACAAGCAACCTATTGATTTTTCTAAATTTCCTGTATTACGGGGATTATGGACCGATTGGCATGCAAAGTTAACAACGGATAATCTGCCACAAAGCCTGGAAATACTGCGACTGGACGGATTTAACCCGAAGTCAAAATCGTTGAATGAGCTTCGAGAATTGAAGAAGTTAGAGGATTTGACTTTTGTAAAATCGACCATCGAAGATTTGGACGGCATTCAGAAGTATCCGAACCTTCACAGGTTGGTATTAGCCTATATGCGAAACCTGTCTGACATCAGCACATTAGGTGAAGGAAAAAATAAAAAACTGACCTATCTGGAACTCGGAAATTGCAAAAAGCTTTCTGATTACTCTCCAATTGGGAACATCAATTCATTAGTCGAGTGTGTGATTGACAAATGCGGTCCGATCCCAAGCTTGACGTTCATGAAAGACCTTCCCAAGTTGACAGATTTTCGTTTTTTGGACACCAAAGTTCTTGATGGTGACATGACTCCTCTCATGAAATCGGCCAGCCTGAGAGGAACGGCCTTTACGAATTCTCCCGAATATTCGCACAAGGAAAAAGAAGTAAAATCGTTTTTAGATGGCCGGAAATAGATTGTGAGTTACGTAAAGAGAATTCCATTCGTTTTATTTAACTGAAGTGATCCAATATGTCTGATTCTCTCTGGCAATTCCATGAAAAAGCCATTGTGGATGACCACAAACGACAATCACTCAATGGGAATGCTGATTGCTTATTTTACATTCCCGGTGTTGATTGCCCACACTGTGGCAGATCATTTGGTTCGACGAGCCAGTTTGCATTTAACTGCCCTGAATCAATATTGGAGGAAGTTCGAAACGTTGACCGAAAAACGCCCTGCTGTAACTTGGAGCAATGGCAGGAATATGTGAATCGGTGGAAAAAAGCATTCCCGTCTGAGTGGAAGAACTTGGCAATCGAACCAGGTACTGGATTCCAACCCTATCAATGGGCAATACGTAAGATACGGGAAACGGATCTTTTTTGGCCTGGCTCGACACCCATCATCAGTGAACGGCTGCAGAGAGTCTTGTTGAAGAATAAAGTGACCGGAGCTTCTCTCCATCAAGTCGTTGACAAGAAAGCCAATCCACTTTGTTATTATAATCTGCTGTTACTCAATGACCCTCGAACAGATTTTTGGAAGAAAGAATCATTGCTGGTTGATCATTGTGAGCATTGTGGGTACGAACAATATCGTCAGGTGAAAGGGCAACAGAAAGGGTATAATCAATTGGTTCGCAAAGGAGAAATCCCCAGAAAATACATTCCTGAGTATGAGATGTTTACATCGCATATATTTAATGGCTTCATTGTAACACCTCGCGTATACGATTTGATCAAGAATCTTGATTTCGCAAATTGTGAAGTTCGTGAACTAACCGTGATTGATTAATAGGAATGAACTTTCCGGAGAATGTTCTCATAACGTTAGAAATGACAACAATGAATCCTTTAACTGACCACTTCCGTATCCCCTACCACCGCGGCATCCCCACTGACATTTCCTGGCGCGACCTGCGTACTAATCCGCTATGCGGGGATGAGGTGCGGGTGGGGTTACAGCGGCATTCCGGGGATAGTTACAGTCTGTTCCAGGAGGGGCGGGGGTGTCTGGTGAGTCAGGCGGCGGCTTCATTATTGTGTGAGGAAGTCGAGGGGTGGACGCTGGAAGAATTGAAAACGTTTCGGGAGGAGGATCTACTTGAACTGTTCGAGTTCGAACTGACTCCCCGGCGCAAACGGTGTGCGTTACTGGCGTGGGAAGCGTTGCGAGGAGTGGTGGAACAAGTGGGACCGGGTTGACCGACTCACGCATCTGAAAATGAATAAAACAAACACCCCGGCTGGGAACAGTCGGGGTGTTTTTGTTTAATATATGAAGGATAGTATTGGGAAGTTTCACCATTCTAGCAGTCGAAATAATGAACCCACCGGAAAATTCACCTATGCGTTACAAACGGATGAGCAATAAACAGCTAAAGGAAGTAACGAAATCTTATCACGATCTCCTTTCTGATTGGCAGCTTTGGAAAGGAGTGTCTTTGATTCGCTTTCATGGACCGATTTTGCAGGGCATCTATTTTGATTCACTAAGTTCAGGAGATTATCGACCTTTTACCATGATAGACATTCTAGAGCCAGTTTCAAAACCTCTTAAGTATAGTGAACAGACAAGCGAGTTGCACGAAGCCGTGATACAGATGCGCGTAATATTCGTAACGTACCACCAATCGGCGAAAGCTTTTCAACCAGCTGATCGTGCGTTCGACTTTCCAGCGTTTCCGGTAGCGGCGTAAGGCTCGACCATCTTGAGTCGGTTTCTTCTTACGATTCTTTTTGTGCGGTGTGACTAACTCAATCCCTCGATACCAGAAGAGCCGGTAACGTAACGCATCACTGTCGGCGATTTTATCATACAGCAGTCGTTCCGGATCACGATAAGGAATAACGGAATGGTCGA
>JAGQQC010000599.1 GCA_020426395.1 Planctomycetaceae bacterium | reverse complement strand
CCCCAATCGGGATGGGCGTCCGCTTCGGCGCGGGTCATTCCTGCTTCTTGCGTAAGCCGTTCCACGATTTGCGTCCAGACTGTACCCGGGCAAACAGCATTCACCCGAATATTCTCGGGTGCCAAATCCATTGCCAGACAGCGGGTCATACTCGCCACGGCGGCTTTGGGTGCGTTGTAGGTCACGAAGTTTGGTTGTGCGATGAAACTGGAAATCGATCCCAAGTTAACGATCGCCCCCGCTGCGGAATTCCGTATCAATGGTAATAGATGTTTACAGGTGAGTGCGTAGCCGATCACATTGACGGAAAGAATTTTCTCCCAATCTTCTCGAGTCGCTTCTATTCCTTTGAGAAGAAAGATGGCGGCATTGTTTACCAGAACATCAATACGGGGATACTGTTGTTCGATCGATTTCGAGAGTGAGATGATTTCGTTCTCGTGAGACAAATCGCAGGCTAGAAACTTCGCTTTCCCTCCCGCCGCTTGAATTTCCTCCACCGTTTGTTGGCCAGTTTGAGGATTCTGATCGACGACCAGTATTTCGCCTCCTTCTTCCGCAAAACGGAGGCAAATCGCTTTGCCAATTCCTTCACCACCGCCAGTGACCACGGCAATTTTATCTTTAAGACGCATCAGGTTTCCGCTTCCGGTTCAGGGCTGACCCGGTGAGGTAGTTTTTCACTGGGTGGTTTGAAGAAGAGGGCGACGGGCAACATCATCAGGGCCAAAATTGGAAAGATCCATTTTTGATCCCATTCCAGATTGTTTAACAAGAGTTGCATTCTGTCCAGAAAAAAAGCCGCCAACAGAATGCCAATCCAGTTGATCAAATTCATAGCGCCAATCATCTGCCCTTTTTGATCTGCTGGCGGACGGGATTGCATAAAGGTTTGCAAAGGCACGGCAAACAAACCGGCAAACAAACCGACACCAGTTAAAGCGACTCGAGTAGCAAATTCCCAGAATGAGATCGGGATCAGTTTGTCCCACAACGATTCTGTCTTCCAGTACTCATCCGCCAAACTTGTGACCGTTGCTTGCCCTTCCGCTTCAGCGGCACTTAAGTCGGCCGCTTCCTCCTCCGAGTTTTCCAACGTCGTTTCAGTTTCTTTCAGGGAGGCGATTTCAGCAGGTAGACTACGTTGAGCCATGAGCGAAACCAGTGTGAGACAGGCGGCAATTCCCCAGGCCCCTTTTCGTACGAGAGAAAAATTAATTTGATGATGGGACAATCGCCCTGCCAGAAAACAGCCAATTCCAATCCCGACTCCCATGCAAGCCGACATCATGCTGGTCCGGCCATCTCCCAGCATCAAGGTTTCCTTCCCAAGCTGGTTAACGGCAAGCAGGACAACCCCTCCAATGAACCAGAAGAGCGAAGAGATAAGTAAAACCGCTAACAGCAGCCGGTCGTTCCACAGCATCAGGCGGGTGCTGGTATTGATGGCCAGCGCGGAGAGTTTGAATTGTAAGTTTGGTTTGGCGATTGACGTTCGACGGACAAGTAAGGATGCTAACGTACCTACGACTGCGATCCCCACACAGATCAGACTGATTTTCCAGAATGCATTGTCAGTCGCTTCCTTCCCGTAACCGGCGAGCGCCGTTCCCAGAATGATCGCCAAGAACGTGGCCATCTGAATTTGGCCATTTGCCTGAGGCAAGTCGTCGTTTCGTAACATCTCGGGAAGTATGCCATACTTGGAAGGACCGAAGAAAGCGCTTTGGATTCCCATAAAGCAGAGGACAACCAACAGCATCCAGAGCATTGAGCCCGGGGACCAGATCCCAACGAGGAAGGCAATTAGACCGAGAAGCATGACGCCAATTTCTGCGACTTTACTCAATACGATAATTTTGCGCTTACTGTATTTGTCCGCCAGAAAACCGGCTAAACCAGAGAAGGCGACAAAAGCCAGGGCAAACAATCCCTGAGCGGTGGTCTGGTGATTTGTGCCTCCCGCAAGATAATGGTCGAGGCAGACGAGCAGAATAATCTGCTTGAAGAGATTGTCGTTGAAGGCGCCCAGGAACTGAGTGATGTTCATTCCCCAGAAGGAATGATCGCGCCAAAGGGGTGGAAGTTCGGTCTCCTGGGGATCAGCCATCTAAATTAAATATCCTTACAAATTGAGAGGTGGCCTTGAAGCTGAGAGAATCGATTTGAGGAACGTTCTGATGTCAGTTCGCGTTCAACAATAGCGACCCCTCACCTCTATTCCCAGTCCGAAGGGAATTCATTCTGGAGCGGGACGATTGAAATAGA
>JAGQQC010000598.1 GCA_020426395.1 Planctomycetaceae bacterium | reverse complement strand
TGGCAGATTGGGTTTTTAACCACGAAATACACGAATGACACGAAAAAAAGCCATCCCCTACGTGCTGTTCATGGGACTTTGCAGTTAAAGAAGAAACTAGAGGGCTACGATTCTAAATTGAACGCATATGAAAGAGACGCGCGCTAATTCATAAGTGGAACGGGTGGCGAATACTTCCAACCGGTACTCATTCCCGTTCAGCCAGTTGCGTGTTTTTCACGGTTTCCGAACCGGAATTCGCATTAGGCGAATAGTTCCTGGACGACTTCACCTTCCTCGACGATTTTCATCGGGCGGCCGAGCGGGCTCATTGTTTCAGATTTCGGATCAAGTTCGAGCGTGTGGCAAAGCGAACAGAAGAGATCGGGAACGGTAACCGGACGGTCTTTGACCTCCTGCCCATCTTCGGAGGAACTTCCAATGACCTGTCCACCACGGACTCCCCCTCCCGCGAGGGCGAGGTTGAAGACGCGCGGGAAGTGGTCACGACCACCACGAGGATTGATTTTGGGGGTTCGGCCGAACTCTCCCATCAAGAGGACCGTGGTTGTTTCGAGGAGCCCTCGAGTTTTGAGATCAGTCACCAAGGTCGCAAAGGCAGGGTCAACCTGACTGATCAATTTATCGGTTCGTGAGAAGACTTCGGTGTGCGTGTCCCAGCCTCCCAGAGTGACTTCCACGAACGTCGTTCCCGCTTCGATCAATCGGCGTGCGAGTAGACAACCTTGCCCAAACTTGTTGTTCCCATAGGCATTTTTCATCGCTTCCGGTTCTTCAGAAAAATCAAACGCCTTGAGATCCGGGCTGGTAATCATATTGCGGGTTTTGGAATACAGCTGTTGGTGCGATTTGACGAGTGACGCGGCTCCCCGTTCGGCATAACGGGAATCAATCTGTCCGAGCAAACCGAGCCGTTTGTCAAAACGATCACCGGAAACCGTCGGAACTGTGTTCGTCGGCAGGTTCCCTGGATCATTGACGATGAAGGGTTCGTAATCGACTCCCAGGTATCCAGCGCCGGTTGTATTCCCGACGGAAACGACACTTGGGATTTTGACCTCCGGATCGGCCAGACGATAGGCAATATTAGCCGCCAGACTGGGATGTTTGACTGAACCTGAGGGAGCGTAACCAGTATGCAGTTGATAACTGGCGCGGCGATGGTTTCCCTCTTTATTCGTCATGGATCGAATCAAGGTGAGATCGTTCATCACTTTGGCCGTCTCCTGCCAGCGATGGGCAATCTCGATTCCAGTAACCGATGTCTGGATCGCCTTGGTCTCTCCTGTATTTTTCGATTCTGGTTTCGGGTCAAACATTTCCAACTGGCTGGGGCCTCCACTGAGCCACAGCAAAACCATCGAGCGATTCTGCTTTTTCAGTTCTTCCGCCTGCAGGCTGACCATATCGCGAAAACTGAGTGTACCCGCAGCGAGTGAGGCGGCTGAAACGGTGTGCAGGAAACGACGACGGTTGATTCCATAACGTCCAATACGAACCTGTTCGTGAATTGTCATATTCAAATTCTCCTGCAGTTCACTTCTTGCTCAGAGAGGGTGTGTTTAAGTTTGTGAAAGCCTGTTTGCTGAGAGCATTATCGTTTGGTCATAAATTCGGCTGAGTTAATCAGGCTCCAGACCAAATCTTCATACGCTTCTTTACGGTTATTCGAATCTTTGACGTAATCGAGAACGAGTTGTTGTTCCGCTTCGTCTGGTTCTCGACCGAGTACCTGTAAATAGACCTGGGAAATCATCGCCTCGTCAGTGAGTTGCTGCTCCAGCAAACCGGCAACAACAGAGTTGCGGGTTTCAATCAGGTTATTGATTCTCTCGGAATTCATCAGGAACAAAGCCTGCGGAATTGTTCCGGTCACATCGGAAGAATCTTCGGAGGGATCGTATCCAAAGAGCTCCTGAAATTGACCTCGCTCTCCGCGTGCCTGGAATGGGGCACGTGCTTGAGGAGAATCAACCTTGATCGACTCTACATCAAGAGCACAAACGAGTGCTTCGTACAACTGGTCTGAACGCAGGCGAGTGGGAATCACTGCGGCAAAGTCGGCCGTCGTTTGTGACGGATCCATCTCGACTGATTGTCGCTGGTAAGCTTCTGTATTCATGATTACCCGGAAGAGCCATTTGACGTCGTAGCCACTGGCAATGAACTCACGGGTCAGTAGATCGATCACCGCAGGATGATGTACGTCCCGTTCCGGACCAAGATCATCAATCGCGGGATAAAATCCGTCCCCAATCAAGACGGTCCAG
>JAGQQC010000597.1 GCA_020426395.1 Planctomycetaceae bacterium | reverse complement strand
CGACCCCCACGCCGATACCGGCCATCATGCTTCCCTTTTCGAGGGATTTCATCAATGTCCGCTGAGAAGCTCCCTCATCGGCTTTCACCAGAAAGACCCCCCAGATTGAAAGGCCAATTCCGACTGCAGCAAGCACCATCGGAAGCAGCATTAACATCGCCTGGACCATTAAGTCCCCTTGATAGGCTGCGACTCCTAAAGCAGAACTGGCGAGAATACAACCACAGTATGACTCATATAAGTCGGCCCCCATCCCGGCAACATCACCGACGTTGTCTCCCACATTATCTGCAATCGTGGCAGGATTTCGTGGGTCATCTTCCGGAATACCTGCTTCGACTTTTCCGACCAAGTCTGCACCAACATCGGCTGCTTTGGTGAAGATACCCCCGCCAACACGGGCAAAGAGTGCCTGACTGCTCGCACCCATACTGATCCCCAAAATCGCCAAGGTGACTTCACCTAAGGTCAAATCCTGGCCCCAGTAAATCATTGCGAAAAGCAGACTGATCGATAACAGAGCAATACCAACAACGGTTAACCCCATCACGGCACCACTACGAAAGGCAACTTGCAATGCAGAGTTCAACGATTCTTTCGCTGCCTGGGTCGTGCGGGAACTTGCTTCGGTTGCGGTTTTCATTCCAAACCAGCCAGCAATACCGGAACCCGCAGCACCGATGAAAAACGCAAATGGAACCCATGCGGACTGGGTTTTTAGTCCGAATGAAAGAACACAGAGTAATAAAATGGCAACGACAACAAAGATCGAAACGACCGTGTATTGCCGCTTCAGATAAGCCCTTGCCCCAGCGCGAACATGCTCGGCGATTTTGACCATTTTTTCATCGCCTTCATTCTGCTTTTTCATCCAGACAAAGAATCGGATAGCAAAATAAATCGCAGCGATACTACCTGCTAATGTCACCAGCCAGCACATCACCACCGGAATCGGACTGATCGAATCACTTCCTTCCGCAGCCAGTAGCGGTCCATTGACGAACAGCAAAGTGGCCACCGCAATCAAACTGATCCAGATACCCTTGAAAAAGTTCGTGTAGCGGTTTGGTTTTCCGGGTGGACAGCTTTTATTTGATGAAGAAACAGGTGAGTCGGATTGCATGTTCTGAGAATGCCAGACAGGTTGTTTCGCGAGCGAAAAGAATCTCATCCTGGGGATTCACTTTCTCTGATTAAAATATGTTGAACTGTGAGAACCACCACAAACCGATTCAACTATTTGAAGATTGACTCCTGAGTTCGGTAGGAAATCATTCTGTTCGACGAAATAGCTGAAACCGATCTCTGTCAGAGGAAAAAGACAATTTTAACACAAAAATAGGAACACCAGAAAAACAAGGAACTAAAGGATAATTGCATGAACCAGGCAACAGGCTCAAACCAGGAGCTTTTCCTACCGGAAAATCTCGCCTAATTTTCAACCTCGCCTCCCTCATTAACGGCTTCGTTAACATATTGTTTACCTTGAATTTATCGCTTGTCACATTGCAGTGTCAACGACCTCCACAACTCCAAATTGATCCCTACCCGAATTTATCAATTTCCATTTTTTTGCTTTTGCTAAAAGCTTGTGGTCTGTCGTTAAATATTCTCGCTCCCAGGCGGATTCAAATGCTCTTTCAGCCGTTTTAGAGCCCGCAAATGCCTCATTCCGGCAGCGGCCGTGCTCAATCCCAGTAATGTCGCGACCTCCTGATTTTCCAGTTGTTCAAAATGCCGCATGAGAATGATTTCCCGATCACTTTCATCCAGCTGATCAATTGCACTCAGCAGCAAACCGGCCATTTCGCGGCGTAGATTCTCTGCCGCAGGGGTCAGTTGATCATCTTGAAGCTGTACCCCGAGGTTCAATGTCGAATGTTCGACCCATTGAGGAGCGAGAGGCTGCTCACGATCAAGAGATCTCCGCTGCGCAACACGATGTCGCCGGTGCATGTCGATGATTCGGTCCTGGGCGAGTTGTCGCAGCCAGAGATGAAACGGAATCCCCGGGTTCTCAAAGTAAGAGCTGAGGCGCCGATGAGCTTCGAGCAAAACATCCTGAACAATATCAGAAGCATCCACCCGTTGTTGCAAACGGCGATCCATCCGTAGCTCGATCATACGTTTGACCGATTCTCGATGGCGTTCAAGCAATTGATCGCGGGCGGTTGAATCACCAGCTTCCGCCGCTTTCAGAAATTTTCCGGTTTGGTCTGCTTCAGGCCACACAGAATCGGTATTTTCATGTCAGGAAGGTTATTCGATTGATTTGTTCG
>JAGQQC010000596.1 GCA_020426395.1 Planctomycetaceae bacterium | reverse complement strand
AATTTCAGAAACCCTTTACGGATTTCATCAACCGCCAGCTCATCAATAGTACGCAACCGTCGGTTACCCAGGTTATCGATGTCATCGATCCAGGCTTCTCCGGAACCAATTCGCAAATGGACGATATATCGGAGGGCGTTCGTAAAGTCTTCCGGACGCAATGTCATTTCTGTATCCGGAATGTCCTGATTGAACTTTCGATTGATACGGAAACGACCGACTCGACCCAGACGATAACGGTTTAAGTCGTAGAACTTTTCCTTAAACAGTTCCGTCGCTTTTTCCAACTGCGGCGGGGTCCCCGGACGCAATCGCTGATAAATTTTGAGTAATGCCTCTTCATGCGAAGAAGTCACATCCTCTTTAATGCTGTTAAGAACCATTTCGTCCTTAACTTCATCGATGATTTCAATCGCAGATAATCCCGACTGATCAATTTCTTCCACCATGCTGGCGGAAATAGGGGACCCGCAATCGCAGATAATTTCACCACATTTTTCGTGGCCAGTCGGATAGATAATATCCTGAGCAGCAAACTTATTGAGGACTTTATCTTCGCAGCTTTTGGTCTTCGGAATTTTGACTTCACTGGTCGCATAGAAGAGTTTGACCAAATCCGCATCCGTAGAGTTTTCCGGTGCCATCGCTCGCAGCAACGTCATCGCCGAAAATTTCCCGCTCTGGTCGATCCGAACCTGTGCGGTCTCTTTCTTGGAGATCAGGACCTCAATCCAGCTACCGCGTTCAGGAATTACGCGACAAGAATAGTTTTTCTTGGATTCACCCGGCTCGGAACTCATCACAAAGTCAACACCAGGTGAACGGTGCAACTGGCTGACGATAACGCGTTCAGCCCCGTTAATGATAAATTCACCCCCACCTAACATGATGGGAAAATCGCCGAGGTAAACTTCTTCCTCAATCGGCTGTTCTTTCACCAATCGCAACCAGACGCGAAAAGGACGACCGTAAGTTAACCGCAACTGACGGCATTCATCCGGTGTGTAACGAGGCTTACCCAGTTCGTATCGGGTGTATTCCAGACGGTATTGCCCGTCGTAACTTTCGATGGGGAAGATCTCTTGAAGAACTTCCTCCAGCCCTTCCGGTTTTCGTTCACCAGGACCTTTTCCGTACTGCAAAAACCGGGCATAGGACTCGGTTTGAATTCGGGTCAGATCGGACAGCTCAAAATCACACTCCAGTTTTCCGAAATTGCGAACTTCGTTTGTGGGGATGATTCGTTCCGCTGGGTTCGGCATTCGTTCACTCTCTCATGGTTAAGCATCGCGTCTGCACTGAGCGAGAAAGCAAAGTTTCAGAGGCGATCGGGTTGCTGCTGAATGAATTTGAAGACGAGGTCCGAACTGATTTCAACAATCAAATTTCGCAATATTAATTTGCAAACTTATTGGCGCAAGAATTTAATCTGCAGCCTGTTGACGAAATCGATTCGGAATAAATTGAAAACTGAAACCATCGAATTCTCGGTAATGGAATCTCGATGAAAATTCAGATCAACAAACGTCTCAAGCAACTGTGTCGCTGAGATCAAAGCAATTACGGCCTGACGACTTGCTTTGACCAGCCTCTGTTGAATGAGTAGTTCAGTACGAACCTGAGCTTGACTGTCGTGTAGTGACTACCTTAGACAGTTGGGAAAAACACAAGTTCAGTCAGGACAGGAAGAGTGAGGTATCACAAACAGGCTAACGAGTATTTCCCGGAATAAATCGCTGTTTGGCGATGGAGCCTTAAATCGGCTGGTTCAAAAGAACCGAAGAGATAAGTAAACCGGCAATACATTGAGAAGAGTGAAAAACACACCGCTCCCCGATCATGATATTTGTAACAGATTGCACTAAAGCCGTTTCAGAGACCAGACAGGATGGATCGTCAGGAGTGAGTTCAACAAAACGTTTTTGATTTCTGAACTTAATAGCCTCTACCTCAAACAGAGGTATTCAATCTGAATGACGATGACCGGTCTACAATGCTAAACTAGAAGAAACCACTCTGAAAAACCTGACCGAAAACAGATACCCCCAGGCAGGCGCGCAAAGACAGTTACTCAACCAAACCTCGATTTTCAAAAACCGAATCGTTCGCCCAAGTAAACTGAAGTGAAGCAGATTGAGAATGGTAGGGTTGACGAGTGACTCCTGACAACACGTCGGCCCCCTTCTTTGACGCAAAGCAGATTGAATCGCCTTTGCAGATTTGACTCTCGCGCAATAACACCAAGTCCAGTCTACACTTACTGGACCGCAACTGGCAAGCT
>JAGQQC010000595.1 GCA_020426395.1 Planctomycetaceae bacterium | reverse complement strand
ACCCCATTGGTTACGGGATGGAATGCTGGTATTCGACACCATCTATAACCCTGAGAATACGCTTCTGCTGAAAGACGCACGGGCACACAACTGCAAAACAGCCTCTGGGCTCGAAATGTTTGTCCGTCAGGCAGCATTGCAATACGAACGCTTTACTCAACACGAAGCTCCGCTCGATGTCATGCGGGCTGCTCTCCGCCGAGGTATTTCTCCCATCAATTAAGTTCCTGTCTCGAAGACAATTCTTCTCATTTCGTTCCGGAAATTCACTGCTGTGGTCATCACATTGATCGGATATCGAGGTTGCGGTAAAACATCCGTAGCCCGTCTGCTCGCCGAGCATCTCGGTTGGGAGTGGGTCGATGCGGATGTTGCTCTCGAAGCGGAAGCAGGAAAATCGATCAAAGAGATCTTCGAAACGGAAGGAGAAGCAAGTTTCCGCCAACGGGAACGGCGGTTGATTCAAGCCTTCCTGCAGAAAAAGAACCTGGTTCTCGCATCGGGCGGAGGAGCGATTCTGAACAGTGAAACGCGCCAGAAAATGAAACAAGCTGGCCCAGTCATCTGGCTGAATGCAACAGTCGATACATTAACGGCGAGAATTGAAGCGGATGCGCTCAGTCGTTCTCAGCGTCCCAGTTTGACAGGTCAGTCCTCGACTGCAGAAGTCGCCCAGGTATTAAAGGAACGAGAACCCCTTTATCGGGAAGCGGCAACATTAATCATCGAAACGGATATCCTCTCTCCAGAGGAAATCGCCCGCGAAATCGAATCTCAACTAGAAGTGATCCTAAAACCCTCTGATGGGTCGAATTGAGCCTTGATTTACAGGCTCAAGAACAACCACAACCGGGTTTTAGGATGGGTTCTGGCCCAACAGAAACAACTTGATCCCTGAAGCAGGATAAGGATAGCCAACTGTGACATTATTTGGATTACCGATGGGATTGATGGTGGTGGTGCTGTTCGTCATCGGTGCCACTCTCGGACGATTTCTGAACTTGTGCATCGACCAGTTCTGGCGCCACGACCGGTTACTCGATCAGTTGAAATCGGTCTGCCCCGGCACGGAGTTATACAATAAGACTTCACATCGATTCTGGCGGAAGGAAAACATTCCCATCATCGGAGGGCTTATTAATGGTTCTCTCCGCAAAAAACCGAAACGGGAAGCGTTCGTCGAATTGTTGAATGGCCTGCTCCTGGCGGGATTGTACTGGTACATGATTCCGATCAGTGCCGAAGCCGATATCAACAACACCGGTTTCTTTACGTTGCTCTGGGCAAACAGTCTTCCTGAATCTCACATTGAGGACTATCGCCAACCCGTGCTTTGGCTTCACCTGTGGTATCTATACCTGGTTGTCATGATTGAAGCGATGGTCGTCGCCACCTTTATCGACTTCGACTGGCAACTGATTCCTGACGGGTGTACGATTCCAGCGATGATTATCGGAATTCTGGGTGGCTGGCTGCTGGAACGGGCTTATCTGCTCCCCGTTTGGTTTCAAAAACCGGACATCATGGAGATCTGGGCCCAGTTCTTGCCCATCTGGATGGAACCCTGGTTACAAGGGCCAAGAATTCCAGCTTGGATACAACAAGATTCGGGCATGCCGGGACTGGTCACCAGTCTGGCGGGTTGGGCTGTGGGTGGCATCCTCGTCTGGGGGGTACGAATTATCGGTGCCTGGGTACTCAAACGAGAGGCGATGGGCTTTGGCGATGTCATCCTGATGGCAATGATCGGCAGTTTCATTGGTTGGCAACCTGCCGTAATCGTCTTCTTTCTCGCTCCCTTCTGTGGTGCGGGAATGGCCCTTTTCGTCCGTCTTTTTCACGGGGAAGCGGCGATTCCGTATGGACCTTATCTCTCCCTGGGAACGATTGTTTTACTCTTTGGTTGGCGGTATCTTGCTCCGGGCATTCAGGATTTTTTCCAGATCGGAATTCTCGTTCCCCTGATGGGCGTCGTCATGTTCGCGACGATGGCCTTGCTTTTACAGTTGATACAACTGAGTAAAATGATACTGGGAATGCCGCTCGAAGAAGAAATCCGCGTCGGGCAATGGACATCTGCCGATCAACTTCAGTATTTTGAGGGTGAACAGGAAGATCCGAACCAGGGAAAATGGCATTCCGATAACAATACCCGTTGGCCGGGAACCGAATCTGGACGAGGCCGGCTGCATTATGAGCGGTGGAAACGGGGACATCGTTGGAAATAAGGTTGTTGGAAATAAGATTTCTGACATGAACCTGTCGCGCTCTTTTTCAGTCCTTTTCAATGGGCGC
>JAGQQC010000594.1 GCA_020426395.1 Planctomycetaceae bacterium | reverse complement strand
GTCAAGTTGTAGATCCCCGTTTCCATGACGACATCCGTTCCCTCTTCGGAAGCTTCTTCGTCATCTTTGACCAACTTCCAGACCGCGCGCTGAGTAGTAGAATCGACTTTTCCTTCCACGGGAATCGATTCTTCTGTCGTCGTGTTGTAATACGTTCCGACGATGTAACCTTCTTTACTGACGGCCAACTGCAAGACCATATTGGATTCTCCCGAGTCATCCTTGGTGATGGCAAAGACCCCCAGTGGCATCCACTCGATCGATTCGGGAAGTTCCTCCGGAACAGCAGTCGCAATGGCTTCCGCCTGGCTCGCATACTCTTGTGCCGTGGCGACCGGTTGATCCTGGTAATAAACGGTATCGTTCTGATAGTAAACGGTCGTGCCGTAGTCGTAATAGTAAGGTTGATTCCAGGGATTCAGGAACCAGGTTCCCAGAGCCGTCCAGGTCGCCCACCGCCACCAATAATTACGTGGATAACGGTTCCAGTAAAAATGCCAATGGTTGTAGTGATTATTCCAACGATCAAAGTGATCATCCCAGTGATGATGTTTGCGGACATCCACGGCCCAGCGGTCATACCGGTTCCGAATATTGTTACTGATTTCGACCTTGTTATTGATCCAGTTGTTTTTCCCATCACCTCGATTCGGAAATCGATCAGCGATTCCGGAACCAGGGCGATTGTCACCTCCCGGAAGTTTATCACCCGGTTTCAAGTTCCCGGGGAGTCGATCACCCGGTTTTTGATTTCCCGGAAGCTTATCCGTAACATCGGGACGATTTCCGGGGCGCGTGCTGGGGATTTTGTCGGATGGAAGATCGAGAAAGTTCTGCAAGTCTCCTTTGCTCGGACGATTACCTTGTCCAATCTGCCCGTCCCCAGGTCTCGTACCTGGGCGAATTTCTGGTTTGTTGCCACTACCGGGTAAGTTCGTATTAGGGCGATTGTTGCCACTGCCAATATTCGGTTTATTGATATTCGGGCGGGTGTTCGCTGGAGGATTGATATTCGGTCGACTGACATTCGGACGATTATTACTCGGTAAGTTTGTTGACGGTCGGCTTGGTGCTGGGCGACTTGGCGCTGGGCGGCTGACATTGGGTCGGCTCATGGATGGAGAAAAGTTTCCCGATGGACGAGAAACATTCGGGCGTCCTCCACCACTATGGCTACCACCTCCGCCGCCTCCTCCTAATCGTCCCCCACCTCGAGCCATCAAATCGGAGGGGAGTGTGACCAATAACAGACAGGCGATGAAGAGAAATATATTTTTCATGAGACCGGTTCCTGAAGAGAGAGGTGGATCCGTTTAATAAAGTTGAATGTTCAAAAGTCAGACGATTCTTACTGATGAATCGACAAGACTATTCCTGGAGGCGGTTTACTGTGATCTCTTCCAGACTGGGAAGCAGTTCTGAGCCTCGTTGTCTGCTGACGGACTCATAGAGATAGCTGTCGGCATCAACAGGTGTGTAAATATTAATGGCCGAAGCCTTTTCCCCTTCGCTTGTTTGGAAGAGGGTTCTCACGGACCATTTTCCTTCATTTTCGGACCAACTACCCGTTCCGAAACCTCCCTGAGAATCGAAAATCCAGGAGCGGATCGTTTCAGCCACCGGGTCCCAACCAATGATTTGAACTCCCGAAATCACCGGTTCACCTTCCCGGAGGACGGTGAAGTTCGATGTAATGAAATTCTGATTCATGGACCAACTGTTTTTCATCAAGACAGAGTTTTGAGTGATCGCATTTTCTGCTGACCAATCCCCAATTAACCATTCCAGTGGTTGTAATTGTTCGTAGCTGGATCCAGGTCCCGCAGGCTCGATTTCCTTAACACTTTCGAGCTTCCATTCATTGCCCTCGCGGATGTAATAGGCGGTGTATGTTGATTCCAGCGGTTCGGTTTCTTTTCCATATAGAAAAGCGACCCCTGTTTCGCGAGCGATTTTCGGGGAGATCAGCTCGTGTGCATATTCCGGGATTTCCAGGCGAACCTCTGATTCCAATCCCTGAAAATAGTTCTCAAACGCTTGCTTGAGTTCTGCTTGCCCGTGAAATTCGCGACCGTCCGGAGTCACGTAAATACCGTCCGCACTCCAGTAACGAAGCAACCCTTCGACGTCACGTTTGTTAAAGGCGGCCACATACCCTTCGAGGGCTTTTTGCAAATCAGCAGTCGGGCTGACGTCCGCCGTTTTCTGCGTCGGTGAAACCTTCGGAGTGATTATGACCCCGGTTACCGGAGGAGCAACCGGTTGTTCCTGTGCAATGATCACGGAAGAGGAGCAAGAGT
>JAGQQC010000593.1 GCA_020426395.1 Planctomycetaceae bacterium | reverse complement strand
TCGGAACTCCCTCCAATCGGAGAATTCTCCCCTTCGCTTCCCTGCAGAATGAAATTATTTAAGGTCAGGCTTGCCAGCGAGTGGCTGTTATTGACTCCCCGGAGGACCATGGAGACTTCTTTTGAAGTCAATTCCAGGTTACTGGCATTCTTCCACATTCTCCTCCAGAGATCGATTTCCGTGACGGGGGGTAATGGTTCGGGCTCACCGTTATCATTGGCGTAGTAGATCCGGAAATTACTCAGGTAGTCTGAGCCCTGATTGTCCTTCCACTTCATGCGATCTGGAGATAAGTTCGCCGGACTGAAAAATTGTTGGCTTGCGGTGAAATTTGTTTGAACGAAGGTCTGACCGACGGGATTAGAAACGAACACATTATCCGAAGAGTTAATCTCTACGAAGGGCATCGTTTCGCTGTTATTCAACGTTTGATCGAGATAGAGAAACGTTTTGCCACATAGGACAGTTGATCGAGCCAAATTGAATTCAATGGTGTGAGGTGGTTTGGGTTGAGTGAGCGGGTCGATAGGAAGCGTATTTCCGGTTGTACTTTGGTTGAGGTAAAAAACGTCTCCTCCAGAAGCGATGATGGATTCGCTGACACTCAGGGTTGTGGGAACGGCGGTGTCAATTTGGAAGCAGCGTGAATTTCCGTGGAAATATGATTTCACGATTTCAATTTTCACCTTCTCGTCCGGCAGCATCGGATTGGAGGGAGGAAGCGTTTCGTCAAAAGAAGTTCCTTTTGCGACCCGGATAACCATAGGGGCTTTCGATTTATTGTTAGCGACCGTGAGTTGGCACCCATTCAGATTGAGCGAATTTCCATTATCGATCAGGGCGAATAAAGTAGGAGAGAGTTCTTTGGAAAGTGGATCGATCTGAAATTCCAGGTCCAGGTTAAACAGGCTGAGCGAACAACCACCACGTAAATCGATCATCCCCTGATAACGGGAAGGTCGTTCTGCTGAATATTGGAATTGAAGGCGAGGACGAGTGCCGGCAACAGGACGTAACCGGATCGATTTTTTGATCAGTTGAAATGGCTGATCGATGACAAGCGGTTCGGTAGAGGAACTCTGGATTTCGATTACGGCATTTTGTGATGCCGCTTCACAAGCTTGAGCTAATGAAGCGTAAGAGAGTTCCTCTCCTCCTTCCGTATTTTTCACTACGAATGCCTGAGTGAGGTCATTTTCTTGAGTGGAGATACCAGGGGAAGTCGGATTGAGGTTTGTCTTATTGGGATTCCCGTCGCGATTGTTTTGGCTGTTTTCCCGTTCGGGCGAAGGGACTAATCCAGTAGAATTCTTTTCTTGATCTTGCGCAACCATTGGTTGATCGAGTTGGTTTGCAGAGGTGGTCTCGGTCGGGAGCGAAGTGGAATTGTTTGATGTCGAAGGTGATGATGGGGGAGAAGAATTCCCCTGCTCTCCATTTCCAGGAATGGTCAACGGACTTTGAGTCAGGGCATCGAGAATCATGACGACGCTGATCAGTAGCAGGCCCATTGCGACCCAGATTAATGAACGTTCCCACCGTGCTCGTTTGGGACTGATGGAGGCTGGCCTTCGAATAACACGGCCATGCGCCCCGGGCATTCCAAGTTGATGGGCCACCTCTTCCAGGTCATTCAGGAGTTCATCCGGGGTGCGGTAACGATCAACCGGATCACTCGCCATCATTTTCTTGACGGTGTGAGATAACAACGGTGGCAGATTCGGTACTTTATCAGCCGGATCGGGGATTTCCGCCGCTTGATGATTGTGAAGTTTCTGGGCAACCGTTCCACCGGGGTAAGGAGGTTCTCCTGTCAACATGTGATACAGGGTGCAACCTAACGAATAGATGTCACTTCGGACGTCCACACAACGGGGATCCCGTGCTTGTTCCGGAGCAAGGTAATCGAACGTGCCGAGGGTTGTTCCGGCGATCGTGAGATCATCCGTAGAATCGGTTGATTCCTTTCTCGCTAATCCAAGGTCTACCAATTTTGCCAGACCGTTTTGTGTGACAATGATATTGGAAGGTTTAATGTCCCGGTGAATCACACCCGCGGCGGAGGTATGGTTCAACGCGGAGGCGATCTGGTGAGTGTAGTAAACGGCATCGGTCGGCTTTAATCGACCTTCGGAATGAATCAGCTCGCGAATATTCATTCCGGTGACAAATTCACCGACAATGAAGTGCACGCCCTTTTCTTCAGCGAAGTAAAAAACCCTGGCGATGTTTTCATGATCGAGTCGTGCCGCCGACCGAGCTTCGTTTCGGAAACGTTGAATCGCATCCGGCTGATGAAGCT
>JAGQQC010000592.1 GCA_020426395.1 Planctomycetaceae bacterium | reverse complement strand
TTCGACCCATCAGAGGGTTTTAGGATCACTTCTGGAAAGCTCTCATCATGTCGAAACCGCTCAACTTCAAACAAGAACTCACTTGCGTGTTCGGGCATCCCGTGGCGGAGAACCCGACGCAGGCGATGATTGAAGCGGCCTTCCGACATCATGATCTGGACTGGCGATACCTGACGATTGAAGTTTACCCGCAGGATCTCAAAGCGGCTGTTGCGGGAATGCGGGCGATGAATTTTCGTGGTGGGAATTTAACGATTCCTCATAAGGTTGAGGTCATTCAATACCTCGACCGAGTCAGCGAAGCCGCCTCTGTGATGGGAGCGGTGAATTGCATCATCCGTGAGGGGGATGAACTCGTGGGGGACAATACCGACGGAAAAGGATTCGTAGAATCGCTCAAATCAGTGACGGATCCCCAGGGCAAGTCCATCGTTATGTTCGGAGCGGGGGGAGCAGCCAGGGCGATGGCGGTGGAAACGGCATTCGCCGGCGTGACAAAGATTACCATCGTCAACCGAACAGTGGAACGGGGCGAAGCACTCGTGAAGTTGATCAATGAGAAAACCGATTGTGAGGCCACCTTCGTCAATTGGGAGGGGGATTATCAGGTTCCTGCCGGAACCGATATCGTGATTAATTCGACTTCCATTGGACTCTTCCCCGATGTGGAGGCAAAGGTCGCTGTTGATCTCTCGACGCTCACTCCGGAGATGGTTGTCGCGGATGTCATTCCAAATCCTCCCCGAACCTGGCTCATTAAAGAAGCAGAGAAAATTGGCTGTACGACGCTCGATGGTCTGGGGATGCTTGTGAATCAGGGAGTGATTGGGTTCAAACTGTGGACCGGGGTTGAGCCGGATACGACCGTGATGCGTGCCGCACTGGAAGAAGTATTCGGTTCCTGATCCGAAAGCTCCCTGGTCAGATAAAGGGATGCAAAGACTGACAGCTTGCTCTAGGATAGAGAGACCTGATTTGTTTCTCTCTACTCCATGTGAGTCGTTTCATGTCTGATCACAATCCTTCTCGCCGTTCCTTCATGCAGGATTGTTCGCTCGGGACAGCGTCGTTATTGGCCTTGCAATCTTCCACGTTGTTGCAGGCGAACGAGGCCTCATCCCGCCCCAACATCCTGTTCATTATGACCGATCAACAGCGGTTCGACGGATTGGGAGCGAATGGGAATGAACTCATCCAGACACCCAATCTGGACCGGTTGGCGGCGGAATCGGCGAATCTCCAAAGTGCATACGTTCAATCGCCCGTTTGCGTTCCCTCCCGGGGGTGTTTCTTTACAGGACGATATGCCCATTCGCATCAGAACCGGGTGAACTACACACCACTCAAAAAATCTGAAGTCCCATTGCAACAGTATTTGCAGGAGCTGGGATATCAAACGTCCTGTGTGGGCAAGTTGCACTTGTATCCTCCGACGGTAGAACATGCGAAACAAACGGGGTTCGATTTGCTCCAACTGCATGACGGGGCGGGAAGCACGAATCCGTATTCGGATTATTATAAGTGGTGGAAAGCGAACGACCCATACGCGAAACGAGGCAACTATCGTGATTACATTTCACAGCCCGAGCCAGGGAAGAATCCGTTTCGGACGGTGATTGCAGAAGAGTTTTCTGAAACGCACTGGACTGGTCAGGAAGCTCGCGCGCATTTGAGACAACTGAGTCAGTCGGAGAAACCCTTCTTTCATTACGTTTCGTTCTGGAAACCACATTCCCCCTATGATGTTCCCGCACCGTGGGCTGAGATGTACAACGCTGTGGAATTTCCATTGCCGTCGGAATTGAGCCTCGATGACATCAAACAATTACCGTTACCACTTCAAAAGCAGATTCTTCGATTTACGCCCCAATATGATATGGACCACGACAAGTTGCAGTGGATTTACCGCAGCTATTACGCGGCCATCAGCCAGATCGATCACGAAGTTGGCTTGTTGCTTGATGAACTCGAACAACTTGGGCAGGCGGAGAATACGATCGTCATCTTTACTTCCGATCATGGAGATCAACTACTCGCTCATGGCCTAGTAGGCAAGAATGTTTTCTTTGAAGAGTCGGTCCGTATCCCCTTCCTGATGCGTTATCCGGATCGTATTCAACCCGGCGTGCGAAAAGAGTTGATCGAAACCGTTGATCTGTTACCGACCCTGTTCGATCTAATCGGTGAGTCGACTCCCAAGCGTTGTCAGGGACAAAGCTTTCTGCCACTTCTGAAAGGGGATGTGAATTATATCCCCAAGGAGGCTGTCTACTGTGAGAATGTCATTCCGGAGGTGATTACCAATC
>JAGQQC010000591.1 GCA_020426395.1 Planctomycetaceae bacterium | reverse complement strand
GTTCGTCGGCCAGGTCAATCGCCTCTTCAATACTGAAAAAAGCCCGGCTATTTAATTCATAATTGGTATTCGGATTGTAACCCATCGTGCGGGTGTTCCAGTCTGTTTGATCGGGGCTGAGAATAGTCGAATTGAATTGTAATATGGGTGCTCAAGGAGGCCGGTTGGCTAATGTAGTCCAGGGGAGTTGGAAATTCAAAGCGCGGAACCATCAACGGGGATGACATTCCTGTAAATCATGTTCAATTTTCTCATTCTACAAGCAGTTTCAAAACCCTCTGATGGGTAAACAATACTCTATTATTTGCAGTGTCAAGAACAACCACAACCGGGTTTTGAGATGGCCTCTACACAGAATTGAAGACAATCTCCGGATTGTTTCTGATCCTCCTGCCCCTTTAGAATAGTTCCTTGAGAACTAATTATAGATGAAGAGATAAATGGCATCTCGATTATAGAAATGAACGTGGAAAGTATTTCAACAGATGAGTAATGTCCGAGATTTTGGTGCGATGGGTGATGGCCAGGTGGATGATACAGCGGCCATTCAACATGCGATTGACAATGGTGATGGTCCGGTGGAAATACCAGCCGGGAATTATCGGATTACTAAACCGATTGTGATTGATCTGACTCGCACTGGACGGCGTTCGGTGCATGGTCATGGGGGTGTTGCGAAAATCATCATGGCGGGAGCAGGCCCCGCTTTTTTTCTAAAGGCATCGCATGGCAAAACAGCCGATCCCCTCACCTTCCGTCCGGAGGAATGGCAGAACGAACGGATGCCACAGATTGCAAATTTGGAAATTGAAGGAGCTCATGTTGAAGCGGACGGAATCCGAATTGAAGGAGTGATGCAACCGACGCTGAGTGGTGTGTTAATCCGACAAGTACATCATGCCGTGCACGTGACTAGCCGCGCCCGCAATGTTTTGATCGACGGTTGTCATATTTATCACAATACGGGGGCGGGAATATTTTTTGATCATTGTAACCTGCATCAGGCCATCGTGGGCGATAGTCACATCAGCTATAACCGGCTGGGCGGGATTCGGATTGAAGGAGGAGAGATCCGGAATTTCCACGTGACGGGTAATGACATTGAGTACAACAACGATAAAGTTTTTGGTCTCGGCGATGTTCCGACTGCGGAAATATTTATCGATTTGCAGGACGGTTCTGTACGCGAAGGAACGATTGCCAGTAACACTATTCAGGCAACCCCTTCGGCAGAGGGTGCCAACATCCGCATTATTGGCTCGAAGACGGAGGGAAACCAGAAGTTCGGTTTCTGGACAATCAGCGGGAACATGATTACCAGCCAGACGACGAACATTCACATCAGTTCGTCTTTGGGGGTGACCTTGAGTGGAAATCATCTGGGCAACGCGGATGTTCGCAATTTGCTGGTGGAGGATTCAACGCAGATTGTCATTGGGACGAATTGCTTTGGTTACAACGAGGAGTATCGCAATACCCAGGACAGCACCGGGATAAAGTTTGTTAACTGTGACAATTGTAATCTCTCGGGATCAATCCTGCATGGCAAAACCGGTTCGTTTCCGAATGCATCCGGACGACGGGGGCTGTTGGAGATGATCCATTGTCAAAGAATGACCGTTTCGGGAATGCAGATCTTTAACGGGCTTCCGGCGGGGCTTTATCTTGAGGATTGTACTGATACTTTGATTAACGGTTGCACGGTGCTGGAGACTCGCCCGGGCATTAAGACCCCCAGTATTGAGTGGGCCGATGCCGACAGCAGTAATCTGCTCACTAATTGTCGTTTTGATGCGACCGCCACGATCAGCACGGAACTGAATCAACAGGGAAACGTGATTCGCTGAATCGATACGTTGAATCGACCCTTGGGAGGATCACTCCGGTCCAGCAGGAACAGCGGCGGGACGCTCTGCTTTGACTGGCGCCGGGGATTCTGTTTTCGGTGTGGAAGATTCGGGCGACGGTTCATTCGTCGCCGATCCTTCCGGGGCGGATTGTTGGGAAAAGATCTGCTGGATGATTAGTTCTCCCGTGGGATCCTCCGGATGGATGTGGCTCACGTAGTTCTGTACCTGCGGACGGAGCTCGTTGTGAGTTAACGCGAGGTAGGTGAAGAGCAAGCGGCGATTACTATTAAAGACGAGGAGTTCCCGAAGCTCTTCCCAGGTCGTGATCTGGTTATCAACCACTCGTTGTAAAGCCATTTCGATATCTCTGCTTAATTGCTCGGTTTTCAGATGCGCTTTCAGTTGGGAGCGGGCCTCTTCGGGGCGATTGTCGGTAATAAGTTTAATGGCCAACATCAGGCGGATGCTGAGGAGA
>JAGQQC010000590.1 GCA_020426395.1 Planctomycetaceae bacterium | reverse complement strand
TCGGGCATAACATCTCCCTTCTTCATCGAAAGAGAATCATAGAGTGGCCCTCCAACTGATGAGCCACTCTCTGTAAATGCCGTGATCGTGAGCCGCGCACAGGGGAAGCGCAGTTAACCTGGGCTACCGGGCGTAGGGCAGAGAGGTACCTCACATGGTACCGTGATCACTTAAAGAAGGGTTTCCGTCGTTCGTCATCATCGGGCAGGGGCCAGAGAGATCCTTCTCCCTTATACGAACAAGTCGCGTGGACGACTCACACAGCTTCAAAACAGCTGATACCGGGGCCAGTGAGGTCGCTTTTGATTCTGAATCAAAAGTTTTCGATCATCGATCCTCACTCCACTCGGAGTTTCCACATCAACTCAAAACGGAAACCGGGGTCCTTTCGAACGCAGCGAAAGGTATAGGAAACAACTTGGCTTCCCCGGGTGGGGAAGGGAACAGGAATCGAGAAAACTCGATTTACAGGCCTCTGGTCTACAAGAGGCGTTTACCATTCCATTTGTATCGTTGGCTCCCCATAAATGACGATTCTGCTTGGCAGATCATTCCATATTCACGGGCGACTTACAACGAGATTTAAATATTCATGGGTCAGTTCGCAGATACTCAAGTATCCGCCCTGACCAGCTATGTCTAACATGAGTCAGACGGTCAACTTGCAGGTCTCAGTGATTCGAACGGATCGGATTTCCTGACGCATCCAGGGTAACGATAAAATCGATTAACTCTTTCCCCAGAATGTAGTCGCGGCATCCGTGTCGATGTGTGATGAGACCTTTACGCTTGGCGGTCTTCCAGGACCTATCTTTCCAATGCATGAATTCCATTACTTGCGATTTGGTGTAGACGTAGCCTGGATTAATCGCAGCCGGATTCGATTCTTTCGGCCGCTGCTTTGTTTCCAATACTTTCCTTTCGTCTCTTGTGTATTGAGGTGACTTCAATCGCCCATTTCCAAATGAGCACGCATATTATAATTAAGCAACCGCAACGACTGAACTAGAAAAAACTCCAAAATCGCAAGAAGTTCAAAAATGAGTAGTTATGGAAAATCGACGGCCTGCGTGCCAAGCGATCAGCAACATACTCTCACTTCATCACTCTGCCTGAAATCAGAAAGTTTAATAAATTAAACTATGGTTATCATGAACCATTTTTATTCTTTCGATAACGACCTTCGCAGAGCTAAGAAAAAGCGTTCCAGCCCGAAAGACGGGCTGAAACACTAGGAGAGAACATTACAGAGTTGCGACAGGATGATACAACATCGGAGGGATATGACGCGTCGCCTGCGCAACATCCCAGTCGACCAGCAACGGTTCACGATCTTCCTTGTCGTCCGGGATTTCCATTGAGAGCAGATTGAAGCCACGATTCGAGATCGTGCATGCAGACTCACCCGTGCGGCGGGCGATTTCACGGATCAAATCGGATTGTTTCATTATCAGGTTCCTTTGGAGTAGAGATAAGAGGGTCAGGTCAGCGCATAAAAAAAGACCGACCTCGAAAGTGAAGCCGGTCGTCGGTTTAGTTGTATCTGTTTTAGAAATCAGAACTGCATCACGGCGGGAAGCCAGAAGGTTTCCAGCCAGTTCTGTTCGGCGGCAAGGGCTTCCGAGCGATTGGGGTAAGGGCCCAGACGAGGCCCGTTGACGGGAGCGAGGTCGGCTTCCCATTCAGACTTCGAGTTCGGTTCCACATGAGAGCCCCGTTTGATATCCAGACTGCCTAACAGGGACAGATCGAGATCATCCTGATACAGGGTATGGATGGTACCGTCCGGTTGCACTTTAAGTTGCATCGGTGACCACCTCCTCCTCAGAACGGTGCCGGACAATCTGACGTCGGGGACGGAGTTCCAGTTGATCGTTGAGCACATCGTTCACCTGCTGCAGCTGCTCACGAACAGTTCCCCGCATATTCCCATCCCCACGGAGACTACGGGGAGAGAGCCCCGAAGTGACCTGCTGCACTTCATCGATCAGTTCGTCCAGTTGAACATTGGATCGGATGTTGAGTTGACGGAACCGCTGCAGGAACTCAGTCAGGTTGGTGAGGGCAGAATCCCGAAAGACTTTCGGTTTACCATCACTCTCACCCGAAAGTCGTTCAGTGAGATGCGACACAAGTTGCTGAAACTCCTGGAGGAAAGATTCTTCAGCCAGTTCGAGCGCCTCCTCAAACCGGTTTTCAATGCGGCGACATTCCTCCTCGTAAAGTTCGGGGTTCAGTCGCTGGAGATAATTGGGAGGTTCGACATTGGGATACTCGACCTCAATCCGAAAGAGGTTCTCCAGCTGGTCGGGATAATCTCCCTCGTTGTAGAGT
>JAGQQC010000058.1 GCA_020426395.1 Planctomycetaceae bacterium | reverse complement strand
TATCGATCCCCGTCTTTCCGAGCGGACGGTAGCGCATGTCTGATCGATTGATGTTCAAGAGAGCGACTTCAGTAGGGAGAAAGAACGGCCATTTCGGATGACACAGACTTTCCATCCTACGCTACGCTAGAGATTTTGCAATCGAAGTGGTTAAAAGAGCGGGCGAGTGACTCTCTGATAGAACAACAAATAGAGATAGTTCCGCTCAGAAAATTTACTCTGATGCCGTGTAATAAGCATTGCGTATACTTTCGATGTCATAACCGAGATGATACATCAGAATACAACGCTGATTCAGCCACCAGGTTTTCCCGATCCCTTTGCGTGACCAGCGGCGACCCGAGGTGCAAACGGCTTCTGGGAGAATTGCGATGTCTCCTTTTCTTTTCAGACGCTGCATGAACTCATAATCTTCCATCAACGGCCAGTTCTTAAATCCACCAATACGGAAAAAGTCTTCTGTCCGCATAAAAATGCCTTGATCACCATAAGGGAGCGAGCGAAAACGAGATCGCATGTTCGTTCCCCATTCAATAATTCGCAGTCCCAGCCCCCGATCATTAATTTTCAATCGGAATGCTCCGGCGATGGGGCCCTCGGCCAGACCTCTATTAATCGAGGCTCCATAATCGGCTGGGAGCAAGGTGTCCGCATGCAGAAAGAGCAGGTTTTCTCCCGTTGCCATGACAGCTCCCACGTTCATCTGACGTCCTCTTCCTGGATTTGACTTGAAGACACGACAACCCCACTCTCTGGCAATAGCACTAGTGTTGTCCGTACTTCCTCCATCCACAACGATAATCTCAAGCCGTTCACCAGGAGCACCAATCGCAGCGAGTGTCGCGGGCAGCGCGGCTTCTTCATTCTTCGTGGGAATGATCACACTCAGTCGCCCGGGGCTTGTTTGAAAGTGATCTTGTAATGAAATGGGGGTAACCGCTCGAATAGAGACGAGATTTTCGGGATAATCAACGTCATTGTGCGTGCTTAACAACGCGAATTTACAGTTGGCCTCGTTCGCTCGTGTAACGGTTTCTTGAAAGACCGATTCCGTTCCCCAGGATATGGATTCGAATAATGCAGGGAATGGTCCTGTCATGCCAATCAGGTAATACCCTCCATCATTCGCCGGACCAATCACCAGGTTGGACTTCTTAAGGGAATCGAAGGCAGCATGCAGATCGGCCTCAGACAGTTCAAAACAATCTGTTCCAATCACGACAATCCGTTCAGCACCGGCGTCACTGGCAGCGTTGATTGACTGAACCAATCGATCACCCAACGATTCACCAACCTGAGGCATTAACGGAATGTCTTTCCCAACAAGGGAACGCATTTTATCTGCATTGCCGCCTGTGAAATACAACGTTACCCGGCAACCTCGATTCCTGGAAAACTGCCTGACTAATTCGAGAGTGTGGTTCAAAAGGCTTCGGTAAATATCTGTGGCTTCTTCAGGAGTGAAAGCAGAATGCAACCGAGTTTTGGTTTTTCCCGGTTCTGGATATCGGGCGAAGAGAATTAAATGTTCTGGGGGTTTAGCAGACTGGCCCATAGTTCGTCCGATTGAAGGCAGGCAGGGGGCATTGAAACCTTAGGTTAAATTCCCGGAACAACTGGAACCAGCCCCTGCCGTACAACCGAGGCAATGATTGGCGGTCTCAATCGGACGGTTCAACAGAATTTCCTCTGTAAGCTCAGAAATGTGTAGTCGAGTATTTCCACTTTTTAGTGGCAGATCAAGCATCTGATTAAAATCGCAATCATACAGATACCCTTCCCAGTCTACGGAGACCAGCGAGCGACACATGACTTCGTTCACCGTAGCCGGGTTGAAACTTTCGAGCAATTTGTGCATGTAAAGTTCGTATTTACCTTGCTCCAATAGGTCGGCTAAAAACCGGCTGATCGGCATGTTGGTGATTGTGAATAAATGATTGAATTCGAGTCCATGCCGGTCCCTTAATTGCGTCCTGTAATCCCGTTCCAGGGCAGCCTGGTCTGGAGGTAAGCCGGTTCCAGTAGGATTAAAAACAAGATTCAGTTCCAGTCCCGAATTTGGATGGCCATAACCTAACTCATTCAACCGTCGAATGGCGCGAATTGATTTTTCATAGACACCTTCGCCTCGCTGTGAATCGCAATTTTCCTCAAGATAGCAGGGCAGCGAAGCGGTGATCGTGACCTGGTTACGTGCTAGAAATTCGGGGAGATCGGTAAATCCATTCGCCAGCAAAATGGTTAAGTTGCAGCGATCAATCACCCGTTTTCCCCTCTCAACAGCCGCTTCTACGAGACGTCTGAAGTGCGGGTTCATTTCCGGGGCACCGCCGGTGATGTCCAACGTTTCGACTTGTGATCGAGAGAGAAAATCGATCACTTGATTCGCGACCTCTGCGGACATGCTTTCTTTTCGGTCCGGTCCAGCATCCACATGACAATGCGTGCAAGTCTGATTGCAGACCTTGCCCAGATTGATTTGCAATGTGGTTAACGTACTACGTAATAGAGGGGGTAGTTGACTTTCTGCCAGTTTTGATTCGAAGGTTCCGGCGGGAATACGGTTTTCATCGCTGAGTATCTTCAATTGCTCCGCAGGCGAGGCGAGTGCGTTCCCTTCTCGCAGCAAGGTGAGCGTCTTCATAAAGTCTCTCTTTCGGCTGAGAAGAGGGATTGTTGAGGCTTAACAACAATTGGATTCCGGTCCACAACAGGCTCCGTTCGATTCGATGGTGGCCTGATAATCGGCTCCTTTCGTTTCGCGTGGATGCCGTCTGGCCGAGCGTTTACAGTCGAACTGAGTTGCTTCATTCAGGGAGATCTCCTGGAGTGGATCGATCATTTCGAACAGACCGGAATAAGGCTTTTGCTTCAGTAGTTGATACGTTTTGTCGCAAACGGCCATCCGATCACCTCGATAGTAACGGTGTCCGTCATCATCCTCGACCGATTTGAAGGGGCCTTTATAAACGACTGCCTGATTCCGTTCGAGGCAGGGGCCTTCCTTTCCTTTATGGGCCAATACGGTGATTGAGCGGAATTCGATACCTTCAATCGTCTGCCACGGTTCGCTTGTTCGTTTTACGATTTCGATTCCATAAAAGCCCGCTTTCTCAAATTGCTCCAGGAATTCATCCTCGCGAAAAGCTCCCGAAATGCAACCGGACCACAGTTTGGGGTCCTGTTTCAACTCTTCCGGGACCGTTTCATCAGAAACGATATCGCTGATGGCAGCTCTCCCTCCCTTGCGGAGTACCCGATACATTTCCGTGAAAAGTTGCTGGCGATCTTGCTGTCGGACAAGATTCAGTACGCAGTTCGAAAGAATGCAATCAACCGAATTGCTCGCAATTAAAGGTTGTTCCCGGCGAAGCCGTTCCTCAATGTTTCGCAGTCTTAAAAAGTCGTTTGAATTGGTGATGGGAGCAATCGCAAGTTCCTCTTCCAACGATTGCAGATTCAGTTGTAAATCCTGAATCATGCCATAACGAAAATCGACGTTGGCAAAACCAATCCGCTCAGCGACGGATTGCTGATACTTGCGAGCAAGGGCCAGCATTTCCAGATTGCAATCGACCCCAATGACCTGTCCTTCGGAACCTGCCAGTTGGGCAGCGATATAACAGAGTTTCCCCCCACCCGATCCCAAGTCGAGGACCGTATCACCCGATTCCACAAACGGAGTTGGATCGCCGCAACCATAATCTCGTTCCAGGATTTCCTCGGGAATCGCTTCCAGCAGATCGGCCGAATATTCAATCGGACAGCACAAGGCGGGTTCTACCTGTTGAGCGGCAGAGGCATAACGTTCGTAGACGCTCGATTCCGAAGTTGTGTAGTTACCAACGGACATAAATGAAGCTCCGTTCTTGAAGTTATTCTCAATGCAAGTGGTGAAGAGTGAGTGATGAGTCCATTAAGATCGAAACATGTTCAATTTTTCTGATCGTTGAGGTTCCAGTTGTATTCCAGAAATGAAAACGTCCCTTTGCCCGTCGAAGCGGCGTTTTTCGCCTGGTCGTCAGTTAACCAGAGTGAGATTCGTTGTAGACGTTCTTTCTCTGTACGCCCAAAATCTTCTCCAAACCAGTCCAGAATAGAAGAAACATAAAAAGTGTTGTTCGACGAGTTATACCGGAATTGACTCTGATCAGCAAAAAAATGTCGGGCATTGGTTGTCAATTGCTCATCCAGTTTCTCCGGTGTATAGGCTTCATTTAACAACTGGGGACAACCGATCGAAGCGCATACGATCGCAAAGTGAATGCGGGGTTCATTCATTTTACGTAGAAGTTGATGTTCCATCTGATCGAGTGAAACAGGTTTACCAGAAACGTATAGCTTGAGGTTTTTCCAGATATTGTATCCCCACACGCGGGCAGTATGATTCCGGATACTGGTGGTGGGGTATTCCCGTAAAATACCTTTCACCGTGACGGCATTATAAGCGTTGATCCAGAAAGCGAGTTTTTCGGGAGAGGTTCCTTGAGAATTTGAGTGTGAAAGATGAGCCAGGTATTGGTCGAGTTGTTGAAGGTCGGCGGATGATTTCTTCCAGGCGGAATAATTCACTCGGCCTTCGTTGTTCACATATTTCTTTAACAGAATATCCCAATTGGAATGATCAATCTTGTCTAATGCGATCTGATTTGTAGCAGGAACATTCTTTCCTACGAAAACATCCTCCGCTTGAACCAGATTCGTGGAAATGACCAGTAGTGTCGTTGGGAGTAACAGCATGCTTGCTCGTAACCACGGTTTCATATCGATTCATTCCATTGACGTTGTGTAAAAATGGGCATAAGTCACTTGAAGTTCGGAAATCATCGCCAAGAAATCCGTTCTGATCTGTGTGCCAGTTCACAGTTCGTGAATTTCCCTGTTCTGTGTAGTTGACTGTTTTGGCAGTTGTGCGATTATCTAGCCCATCAGGCAAGGTGTTCTAGAACGGAAAACCTATTGGTAAAGCCTGAATATTGAAGCCTTCGTCAACAGGACCCTGGGCAGATGAACAATGACGAGCAAGCCGGGAATATTCCCGATTCAAATCAAAAGCGGATCCCGTGGGGCAAGTTATTCTTGCTGGTTCTATTTTTGGCGGGAGGGTACTTCCTCTATTCCCAATACGGCGAATTGATCTCCCTCAATTATCTCGCTGGTCGAGAAGAAGAACTGAAGCAACTCTTTCATGGACACTATTTCTTTACGATCCTGGTCGCGATTCTGATTTACGTCCTCGTTGCCGGTCTATCACTGCCAGGGGCAGTTCCGTTGACGGTCGCCTATGCCTGGTTTTTTGGATTCTGGTTGGGAATGGTCGTCGTCAGCTTCGGTTCCACAGGCGGGGCCGTCGTTTCTTTTCTGCTCAGTCGATATTTATTTCGAGACTGGGTACAGGCTCGCATGAGCCGGCGATTTGATCAAGTGAATAAGATGTTTGAGCGGGAAGGAGCCTTTTATCTCTTTACGCTCCGTTTGATTCCGCTGGTTCCTTTTTTTGTCATCAATGCTGTTATGGGACTGACTCGTATTCGGTTGGTTACCTATTGGTGGGTCAGTCAACTGGGCATGTTGCCCGGTACGGCGGCCTATGTCTACGCCGGTTCAACTGTCCCCAGCTTGCAAACATTAGCTGAAGAAGGTGTCGGGCAGGTTTTGAATTGGCAACTCATAACTGCCTTTGTCATTCTGGGACTTCTTCCCATCACACTTCGGAAACTGATGCAAATTATGGGTTGGCTTCCAACTGTATCCGAAGATGAAACGCAGACAGAGACTCCATCTTCAAATTCCTGATTGTTCATCGCTGTATGACGATTAATTCTTTCCTTTTACGGAACCATTTTGATGAACCACCTCAAACCGCTTGAGCCACTGACAGAGCAAAACCAGATCCTGCAATCGCATGTGCATCCGCTGGATTGGGAAAATCCGCAGCCAGCCGGGCGATATCATCTGGTGGTCATCGGTGCGGGAACAGCGGGGTTGGTCACCGCAGCCGGGGCTGCTGGCCTCGGGGCGAAGGTTGCTTTGATTGAACGAGGGCTGATGGGGGGGGACTGTCTGAATGTGGGTTGCGTTCCTTCCAAAGCATTGATCAGCGCTGCCCGCCGCATCGCCATAATAAAACAGGCATCGGAATTCGGAGCCCGTGTGGAGAAATTACAGATCGATTTTTCCGCCATTATGGAACGCATGCGTCGACTTCGAGCCGGTATCAGTCCGCATGATTCCGCCAAACGATTCCAGGAGTTAGGGGTTGATGTTTATTTTGGTCAAGGATACTTTTCCGGGAATCAACAAATTCAAGTGAACGGCCAATCGGGCGACCGTTTGTTGACCTATCGCCGTGCTGTCATTGCCACCGGGGCCCGTGCGACCGAAGTTCCCATTCCTGGTCTCACCGAAGCGGGTTATCTGACGAATGAAACGGTTTTCTCATTAACGACCTTGCCCCAACATTTGATTGTCATCGGAGGAGGTCCGATTGGATGCGAGTTGGCACAAGCCTTTGTCCGATTCGGAAGCCGTGTGACGTTAATCAATAAGGACGATCAAATCTTAACACGCGAACATACCGAAGCCGCCCGCAAGGTGAGTGCGGCGATTGAACGTGATGGTGTTGAACTGGTTCTGGGGGCAAAGTTGGTGCGAGTAGAATCTGAAGGCGATTTGAAGAAGGTAATCGTCGAACAAGGCGGAGCGGAAAAAGTGATTCGTGGAGACCAGATTCTGTTGTCCATTGGTCGCACACCGAACTGCGAAGGATTGAATCTGGAAGGGGCTGGGATCGAATATAATGTCCGCCAAGGGGTGCAGGTCAACGATCGGTTACAGACAACCAATTCGAACGTTTATGCAGCCGGTGATATCTGTTCCCAATACAAATTCACGCATGCGGCTGATTTTATGGCTCGGATTGTTATTCAAAATGCCCTGTTTCCGGGAAGTTCAAAAGTGAGTCGCTTGCTGATTCCCCGATGCACTTATACTTCGCCAGAAATATCGCATGTGGGGATCACCCCCGAGGAAGCGAAATCATCCGGAGTGAAGCTCACGACCTTCACCCAACCTTTCGACGGAGTGGATCGGGCCATCCTGGATGGCGAAGACGAAGGCTTTGTCGAAATCCATTGTGAGGCTGGATCAGACCGGATTTTGGGTGCGACGATTGTCGCCACCAATGCCGGGGATCTGATCAACGAGATTACCTTGGCGATGCAACACAAAATCGGACTGGGAAAAATTGCCTCTACGATTCACCCCTATCCCACTCAAGCCGAAGCGATCCGCAAGTTGGGAGATCAATACAATCGCACCCGGTTAAGTCCGTTCGTAAAACGTTTATTTAATTACTGGTTCACATTCACAGGTTAAGGAATCAGAAATCTATGAAAAGCATCCAGTCTGCGGACCATATTTTCCTTGGCGCTTTCCAGTGCGACTGCGATGATAAGTGAAAGCAAGGTTCCACCCCTCCAAGTTTTCGTTGGTTTCACCAGCGATTTTTGACTGATCACTTGAAACATCTATTACAGAGACACTCACCATGGAACGCAAAAAAGCGACTGATTTTAATCAGGAAGTTCTCGATTTATATGACGATTATGCCCACGGACGGTTAAACCGCCGTGACTATATCAAACGCCTGGGAGCTTTTGCCGTCGGAGGACTTACTGTCGAGGCTCTTCTTTCCAGCCTGAGCCCGAATTATGCCTGGGCAGAACAGGTCAAGCCGGATGATCCCCGGATCAAAGCCGAGATGATTACTTATAAATCACCCAAGGGAGCAGGAGAGATGAAAGGTCTCCTCGCTCGGCCAGCCAAAGGAGATCAGTTTCCTGCGGTGGTGGTTGTTCATGAAAACCGGGGCTTGAACCCCTACATCGAAGACGTTGCCCGTCGACTGGCGGTTGCCGGTTTTCTGGCTCTTGCCCCCGATGCATTGACACCTCTCGGAGGTTATCCCGGAAACGATGACGATGGCCGCATAATGCAGCGCAAGCGGGATGGTGAAGAGATGACCGAAGACTTTATCGCTGCTGCGAAACTGCTCGATTCACATGAACTCTCCACTGGCAAAGTTGGTGCCGTTGGCTTCTGCTTCGGAGGTGGAATGGTCTATCAACTGGCAGTCCGCATTCCGGAAGTCATTGACGCCGGGGTCCCTTTTTACGGTCGCCAGCCAGCTCTCGACGATGTCAGCAAAATTGATGCTCCCCTGTTAATTCATAACGCCTCCATGGACGCGCGAATTCTCGCAGGTGCTCCTGAATTTGAAGCGGCCCTCAAAGATCAGAATAAACCGTTCACGGCCTATGTCTACGAAAACACCAACCATGGTTTCCATAACGATACCACGCCTCGCTACGACGAAGCCGCCGCCGAACTTGCCTGGAAACGGACGATTGAATTTTTCAAAAAGCACTTGATGGCTTGATCGTCTTCAACAGGAGAGAAAACCTGGTTGGTTCTCAGCAAGTCGCCTCCTACAATTAAGGGCAAGGAGCAGAATCCGCGCTTTGCTTCTGCTCCCTTCTCCACTTAGGGGCTCTTTTTCTGAAAGTGAGTGCAGTATGTTGACTTGGGATGATGTCTTGAAACTGGCCGACAAAGGGCATCCGGAAATTGAATGGAAGTTGACCAGAAGTGACGATGAATGGTGCCGGTCACTTGCCGAGGAGCAATACCGCGTCACCCGTTTAGCGGGGACAGAGCGTCCTTTCAGCAGTGAAATGTGTCAGCGATTCGAACCGGGGCGTTATGCCTGTGTTTGTTGTGGTACGCTTTTGTTCGACTCCGCTGAAAAATTTGATAGCGGTACTGGCTGGCCATCGTTCACACAACCTGTTGAAGAAAACGTGGTGGCTTATAACAAAGATTCCAGCCACGGCATGATTCGTGTCGAAACGGTGTGCAATGTCTGCGATGCACACCTCGGGCATGTTTTTCCTGACGGTCCCGCTCCGAGTGGACTTCGGTATTGCATCAATGCCGTTGCGCTTAAGAAAGTCAAAGAAGGCGAAGCCTCTTCCGAGTCGGCCAAAGTGACGTTTGGTGGGGGCTGCTTCTGGTGCACCGAAGCCCTCTTTCAACGCATTAAGGGAGTGGCCTCCGTTGCCAGTGGCTATAGTGGTGGTGAGGTCGCCGATCCCAGTTATTATCAAGTTTGCACTGGAGAAACCGGGCACGCCGAGGTGATTGAAGTCGATTACGATCCGAATCTGGTTTCTTATGCAGATATCATCCGGGTCCACCTGGGGACTCACAATCCTACGACGCTCAATCAACAGGGGGCCGATCGGGGAACTCAATATCGGAGCATCATTTTCTATCGAAATGAAGACGAAAAAGCGGCCGCCGAAGAACTGATCAAAGAATCCGAAGAAGCACTCGGCCAGAAAGTCGTCACGGAGGTTGTCCCTTTCGAGAAATTCTACCCCGCGGAAAAAGAGCACCAGAATTATTACAATCGCAATAGTGGGAAGCCCTATTGCTTTACGGTGATTGATCCAAAACTCGCGAAGTTTCGTGAAAAATATCCCGAGATGATCGAGGTCTCACACGCATAGTATTTAACTGGGAAGCGAAGTGAACTTATCGGCTTCAACTTCATGCCAACACTGAAACCAAGTTGCTGTCTTGTATTCCGTTGATGACGTGATAAAGCTTCACTCCGTCGCTATTCCAGTGTTCGACCGTATTATTTCGGACGGTGGCATTCACCACATCGTAGTTGTCCCCTCCTCCGAGCAGGATTCCAACATTACCCAGAGAACCGGTTACTTCATTACCGATAATATCCGCATCCGTCACATTGCGGATGTCAATTCCCCGATTGGCAGAATCACGGATGATGTTATTCAGGATTTGAATCTGGTTGGAGCCTTTCACCTGTATCCCGAATTCAGAGCGAGGCAAACCTGTTGCCATTCCTGGACTGAGGAGCGTGTTATTCGACAGTAAGATATTGTTACTACGAATCGCCTCCGTAGTCATTTCAGGATCGATCGAGGCATTATACCAGGCAGCAATCGTAATGCCGGTGGATGTGGTATTGGTAATCTCATTCCCCGTGATCGTGGCATCGTAAACGCCAGTGAGTACAATTCCGCGGCCTTGGGCCAGTTCGTGATCACCTAGACGACCGACGATAATATTATCGGAAATCGTGATATTTCGTGGCGGGTGATTGTAGTTGACCGTTCCCCAGGTGCCGGCGTGGACAGCGATAGCATCATCCCCCAGGTTATAGAACCGGTTGTTGGAAATCACCAAGCCTTCGAGATTGTAGCCAGCAAAGTCTGGATCATCTTCCTGAATCAGCGGGAAGGAAGTAATCCCGTCTCGACCGACATTCTGGATGAGGTTGTTCGTGAATGTACCGTTTATCAAGCCGACATTGCAAATGGCAAATCCACTGGTTTTTTCAATCTCCACACCACTCACAACAACGTTCGTCACTTTGCGGAATGAAATTCCATGCGTGACATCGTTAAGGGCAACACCATAGGGGTCGCCCGAATCTCCCCCGACCAGTTTGAAATCATAGAGTTCGATATTATAGTCACCATTCGATTCATTCGTCCGGTTTCTATTGCCGAGATGATAGGTTTCCCCCTCGGTTCCATCTCGCCAGTTGAACTTAAGTACCGAGGCCGATCCCGCTCCGATTAATCTCGTATTCGATGAAATCAGCAGAGCATCCGTGACAAGGTACGTGCCTTCATCAAGATACAATTCTTGTCCCGCAGCAGCATCAAGTGCGGCTTGAATTGCGGCCGTATCATCCGTCAGGCCATCACCAACGGCGCCAAAATCTTTGACGCTGAAGCGTTGTTTAATCGGTCCGATAGAAAGCGAGATGTCCTCGGCGTTGGTTGCCTCGACTGTAGTGCTGTTGGAAGTGAGTGTTGTTGAATATGAGCTGTTAACAGAAGAGGCCGGATCAGCGATGATCCGTGTTCCATCGTCAAGGATTTCGACACCCGATTCACTCATCCAGGCGCTCTCGGCTTCCTGTTCGAGCATCAGCTCTTCTTCAAAATTCCCGAAGACTTCAGGCGGCAAATGCTCCACCTCAGCGTCAAGCTTACTGGTTGAAGCAGGGACTTCCGAGTTCAGTGTGATCGGGCTACTGGAGAAGGTTTCTCCGCTGGATTTGGAGCCGAAATCCAGAACGGTCTCTCCACTTTCTTTCCCGAGCAACAGCTCAAGTGGGGAATCTCCCTCTTCACCATTTAACGCCAGAATCTCAGTAGAAATTGGGAGTGCTTGACCACTCAGCAAGCAACGTGTCTCCAGTCGTTCCAGTTCCGGAGAGGGATGGCTCGCGCGACGTTTGGTGACCTCCGAACTCTTTGCTGAGTCCAGCAGCTCAAGCGAACTGATCAGTAAAGAGGTGATTTTCGATGTAATCGTCACAGATGGATTATCCAGGAGGTCTATATGGTTTGTTTTTTCACTCAGAGACACCGCAAGGTAAGTAGTGGGCGTTTGGAGTATTCAGTGGCGTTCTTTTGATGAAGTTCGACCAAGAACCCCGGTCGGTTGGGCTTAAACAGTTAAGTGCTTCATTAACTAATATGCTTTCTGAGGATGGGGCACTCCAACTTCTCGGTAAATATAGGTCACGCCCAGGGGATCCTCGGCTGCATTTACTTATTCGGCTCGGGTATCTACCTGAAGGAACCGGTTTTTCCGATTACCGCACATCCTGTGGTTTTTTCAGCCTTAATCGTCCGTTGTCGACTGCAAGACAGATGGCTTTGGGTTAAACTCGGGGAATGAAAATCACAAAATTTACGAATTGGAGTCGACTTGCTCAGGGAGTGTCCCTGCTGATAGTGGTTTTGTTGTTGGTGGCGGGTTATTTCCTTTATCAATTCTGGAAGCGGAACTCTCTGCTGACTCAAGTCGGTGTGAAGGAAATCACGGAGCTCCAAACGCCCGGAATGCTTTCCGGTATGCCAGTCGAATGGCAATACAAACTTGGTTTTGATCGGACAATGGGGATCCAGGTGGCGCGCGACAGCCAGTTGGAAGAAGCACTCGAATTGCTTGAGCCGGAAAAAATTACGACGATCGAAACTTACTCCGGTTCTCGATTGATCACCGACGAAGGTCTTAAGCTACTCAGCAAATTTCCAAACCTTCGCAAGCTGCAACTTTGGAACACTTCCGTCACAGATGAAGGTCTTGAACATCTGGCGAAGCACCCCAATCTGGAGGAGCTCATCTTTGACTTTAATACAGAAATGACTGGCTCCGGTATCCGGCATTTGAAAGAGCTCTCGACGCTGAAACGGATTGAGGTTCGTTCCAGCATTGATCCGCTTGTGCTGTGGGATGCTCTATGTGAAGTTCCTCAAGTGGCGGAGGTTGAGTTTGGTAACCGTGCGTACGGTCTAGAAAAACATGAGCTCACCAATGAGCACCTGCAAAAATTAACGCAACCAGTTAATTGGAATTTCTTTCTCTATCACGAAGTTGAGGTTACTCCGGAGATGCTACCCCCGCTCCGGTTTATACATAATCGATTTCCCGTTCTTAGATTGAAGGACAGGGTGATTGATGCAGACGTCGTCAGTAGCTTGTGTGAGCTTAAAGGACTTCAGTTTCTGGATTTAATCAATTGTACGATTACCGACGAAGCCGCTATTCAATTCAGTGAACTTAACCAGCTTCAAAGACTGACTTTCGAGAAAGGCCTGTTTCCGAACTCCTTTATCGAGTCGCTCTCGCAATTTCCGACGCTGAGTAATCTGGCTTTCACCGATTGCCCTGTGGATGATGTTGGTTTGAAAGCCATTTCAACCATCCCTTCATTGAGAACTCTCCGATTAACCCGGACAAATATTTCGGATGCGGGATTGGTTCATCTAGGGAAGTTTTCCCAGTTGAGTATCCTGGAATTGGTTGAAAATGATATTTCAGATGTCGGTATCAGTTCGATAGAACCTTTACTCAGTTTGCATTTGATCACAATACGAGGCTCCCATGTCCGATCAGAAGGAGTGGAGCATCTGGCGCAATTCAAAAATCTGGCTCAGATCAATTTGAATGACTGTCCTGTTGAGGCGGAAGCTGTTCTAAAGCTGAATTCGATACCGCAACTTCAAAGCTTAGGCATCTCAGAGGCGGTCCTCGATGCAGAAACATTACGAGCGCTGAAACAATTTCCATTCTTGGGACAGATTGAGTTCAAAGTTGCTGAAATCAATCCCGAGATTCTCAAGGAACTGTCTCAAGCGGAAGTTCCTAAACCGGCAGATTCGGAGACAAGTCCTTCTCCGAACCCCGGCCTGCGGAATGCAGGGGTCACTTTTGCACTAATTCCTTATCGGCAATGGTCTGTAGACCTCTCCGGTACTGAAATCAAAGATGCGGACCTCCTATTCATCGCTCGAAACAACTCCATTGGGAAGTTAAACCTGAGCCAGACGAGTATTTCTGACGAGGGGATGACTCAATTAGCGACACCAATGGCTTCAGAAAACCAGCCAAAACAAGGCTATGGAATCAGCAATGCTGGCCCCGTGAGGTTTTCAAGACTTACTTCTCTGGACCTTTCTCACACACACATCACAGATGAATCCATTCCCACTCTTCTGAAGTTCGAACAACTGCGAAAACTGAATCTGGCGGACACTTCCATCACAGCAGAATGTCTTCCCACGCTCAAGAAGATGGCTTATCTTCAAATCTTAATTTTGGATGGAACTCTGTTATCCTCGCAAAAAATCGATGAGCTTCGTAAGTCATTGCCGGGAACGGAAATTATTGACGATCTCAATTCTGAAGAGTCAAGAAAGGGCGCTCTACAAACTGAAGAGGTATTGGGTAGGGATTAAAGTAAGATGCCAACTTTTAAAAAATACTCCATGAAATGGAGTTTCAACCCATGAAATCTAAAACATTTACCGCCCGTCGCATCGCCATTGCCGTTTGTGTACTTGTTGTCTTCTTGATAGGGGCGTATTTTCTCAATAGCTCTTATAAAAACTATCGGCTTAAGCAGATTCAGATCCTGGAGCTGAGAGAAACGACCGTGACTCAAGAAAAAGTCGATGAATTACTCGAGGTTTCCCCGAATATCACGGATGTGTATACAGAATTCCCGACACAATAACTCAACGCCTGCTTTATAGGAGAACCCCTTTCTCCAATCCGGAAAATCCTTGCCTACTCCCCTGCTCTGTTCAGTTGCTCATCTAAAAACCGCTCGCCTATACTTCGGTGACGTCTACAATCAAGGCGTAACCCTCTTAGAAGAGCCGACCGGTTTTCCCCCTTTGGATACTGCTGACTGAAGATGAGTCTGACCGATATCGCCATTCGTGGTGCGCGCGAACATAACCTGCAGGATGTCTCTGTCACCCTCCCTCGCAACCGGCTGATTTGCATGACCGGAGTGAGTGGGTCCGGCAAAAGTTCCCTCGCGTTTGATACTCTCTACGCCGAAGGGCAGCGGCGTTATATCGAGTCCCTTTCGACCTACGCACGCCAGTTTCTGGGACAACTTCCCAAACCGGAAGTGGACGCGGTAACAGGGCTCGCTCCGTCGATTTCAATCCAGCAGAAAACGAGCGGTCGGAACCCCCGCAGTACCGTCGGAACGATCACCGAGATCTACGATTATCTTCGTGTACTGTATGCTCGGGTGGGGACCTCGTACTGCCCGAATTGTGAAGTTCCCATCGCGGCCCAGTCGAACGAACAGATCATCGATCTGTTGCAGCAAACTCCCGAAGGGACCCGCTACCAATTGCTTGCTCCGCTCGTTCAGCAGCAGAAGGGAGAGTTTCGCGACTTTCTGGAAGACTTGTTGAAACAAGGTTTCTTGAGAGCCCGCGTCGACGGCAAGTTTGTTTCACTTACGGACGATCTGCGACTTGACCGGCAGATGAAACATACAATCGAAGTCGTCATCGATCGCTTAACTGGCGGCAAAACGGCCCGCAACCGGATTGCCGAAGCTGTGCAGAATGGTCTGCGTGTCTCAGGCGGACAATTGTTATTTGTCCCAGAGGAAACTGCATCAAAAGAAACTGGGGTTGATCTCAAGGAACGGCTCTTCAGTGCGAAATATTCCTGTCCCAGTTGCCATACAGGATTCGATCCCCCTAGCCCTCAACTTTTCAGCTTCAACAGTCCTTTGGGTATGTGCCCCGACTGCAACGGCCTCGGTCGTCGACATGAGTTCCTCGCCGAATACCTCATTGCGAATGAGAAGAAACCACTCTTGAAGGGAGCTTTGCATCTGCTTGGTACGTCCAAAGCAATAGGTCGCTGGCGACGGCACCTGTATAAAGGAATTGCCGAAGCAATTGAAAAAGATCTCGACATGAAAGAGGGGAGTTTTCTCAAAACTCCCTGGGGAGAACTCCCGGCT